>CAZZYB010000197.1:0-7210 GCA_964658125.1 uncultured Acetobacteraceae bacterium
AAAACAGCGACGCGGGGACAGAGCTTTATAGGGACTGTATTGCGGACCGTGCCGTTCACGGGGGCGTCGGTGCAGCCGATGAGTCCGCAGCTTGCGGGCTACTTTGGCGCACCGCCGAAGACCGGGTTGCTGGTGCATGCGGTCGAGCCCAACAGCCCTGCCGCGTTCGCGGGTCTCCAGGCCGGGGACGTGGTGATGAGCGTCGATGCTTCTCCGGTGGCGAGTAATTCGGACTGGTCTAAACGGCTGCGTGCGAGCAGTGGGCGCGCGGTGAGTCTGACGATCCTGCGCGATAAGCATGAGCGGACGATTACGATGCAGCCAGACTTGAAGCGACACTCGCTGTTGGAGTGGCCGAAGCTGTTTTAGGCAGATCCTCAGGGCTTTTACCACCGCCAGAGGGGTTGACGACCGCCGCCGCTGGCCAGGACTCCAACCTCCGCGCCTGACAGACTGCCGAGAAGCGCGCCGATCGCTCCTGCTCTTCCGCTTTCCGTTGCGACTCCAAAGACGAGGCCTCCGGCGACTGCGCCGATGCCCGCTCCGATAAGCGCGCCCTTGACGTGGGAGCGATTCGGGTCGTTCGGCATTACTTGCGGCGATACCGAAGCTACCGAGGCAATGGGATAAGTCAGGCGTTCGGCAACTCCAGTCCCCGACGCCCTGACGCCATCGCAGGCGAGCGTGGCATCGTCGATCCAGGCGAGCGTGCAGGATTGCGGCACTTGCTTGCCCTGCTTGCGGACCAGAATGCGAGACCCGGGCGGAAGTTGCGCCACCTTGCGCCACTGGCGGCTGGGAGGAGGGGTGGTGGCCTGGCCTTGCGCCATAGGAAGGCAAAAAAGAAGTTGAAGGATAGCGGCAGAAGCAAAGGCTTGACGGGGGGACATAGGCACTCTCCACACGGCGGGATTGCGGCTGGAACCTGCCGCAGACCTACGCTATGTGGTTGGTGGAGAAGAAATGCTGCCCCTTGTGATGGTTTCTCAAGTGTCCTAGTAGTGATTGCCTACTTTTTTATTGGGGCTGGCTTGCCTTCCTGCACGTAGTTGATGTTCCAGGAAGGGACTTCGATTACGTAGGCGCCGGGCTTTTCGATGACGGCCTGGCAGCCGAGGCGGGAGTTGAGTTGCAGGCCGGGGGCGGTGTCCATGCGGTCGAGTTCGAGGTCTTCGGGCTCGGATAGGCCCGCGGCGCCGGCCTTTACGTGGACGTGGCAGGTGGTGCAGGCGCAGACGCCTCCGCAGGCGTGGTCGAGGAAGATGTGATAATTTTCGGCGACGTCGAGGAGGCTCATGGGCTGTCCGTGGCCGTCGTAGGGGAGGGAGCCGAAGGGGAATTCTACGGTCTTGCCTTCGGGTTCGAAGGTTACGCGCACGATGTTTTCGGCGGGAGGTTGGGAGAGGTCGACTTCGGGGAGCGGGTTTGATTCTTCAGACATGTCTGTATCAGTTTAGTCCACCTGCGGGGACGCTGGTAAGACGGGGGTGGCAGCAAGCCTTTAGCCCGCGCACAGAGTGGCCGAACAATCAGCGCTTCGGCCCTGGGTAGGCGTATGCTCGCGCCTATGGCTCTGGCACCTCAGCCAATACGAACTTACTTCACGACCTTTACCACCGCCGGGCGGCGGCGGCTTTTTCAAGTCGAGGACAATGCACGGTTGATGATTGCCACGATCGAAACCTACCGGGCGCGGGGGAAGCTGGCTCTACATGCATTTGTTGTCATGCCGGATCATGTTCACGTCTTGTTGACTCCTGCACCGGATGTTGCGTTGGAGAAGACGATTCAGTTGATGAAGGGTGGGTTTTCGTTCCGACTGAAGAGCAAGATGGACGTTTGGGAACGGGGACATTTCGATCGGAGGATCGTCGACCGGAATGGGTTTGACGCCTGCGTTCGATACATCGAACAGAACCCGGTTGAGGGAGGGTTTGTGCGAGAGGCCCAGGAATTTGAGTTTTCTTCTGCGAAGGCGGCGTCGACGTTGGACCCTGTGCCGTCGTGGTTCCTTTGACGAGAGCCCAGGGCTAAAGCCCGGATTTGTGGATGTGGGTACCGCGGGCTGAAGCCCGCTGCTACTCCGGTAAAGCTAAGCCGCGATTTTGAATGCAAATGTCTTAACCGAACTGATCTTTGGCGAAAGCTAGTCTTCGGTGGATTCGCCGGGGGTTTCGGGGTCCTGTTCGGCTTTTTCGATTTCGTTGGGCTGGTCGAATTCTGCGGGGGCGAAGGCGTGCGGAGCGCTGGCGGGGGCGTTGAGACCGGCATCAATGCCTTCGCTTGCGGCCTGCATGGTCTTGCCGCCTAGCGCGCCGGTTACGGCCGAGTCCATCATGATTTCAGCGAAGCGGCGGGTCTTTTTGTCGAGGCGCTCGATGGCGTTGCGGATGACCTTGTAGTCGCCCCCGGGAATGCTGGCCTTGAGTTCGCGGGAGGCGGCTTCGATGTCTTCGATCTCGATGCTGGTGAGCTGCTGCCAGGCGGCGGTCCTTTTGCCCTTTTCGACGGCGTCGAGGATGGTTTGGGCTTCGTTGGTGGCTTCGATGACCTGGCGGGCGGTGATGTCTTCTTCGGCGTTGTCGAAGGAGGCGAGGATCATGTCCTCGACTTGCTCGTCGGTGAGGCCGTAGGTGGGTTTGACTTCGACCTCGGCCTGCTGGCCGCTGCGCTGCTCGCGGGCGGAGACGTGGAGGATGCCGTTGGCGTCGATGAGGAATTTGACCTCGATGCGGGGGAGGCCGGCGACCATGGGTGGGATATTTTTCAGGTCAAAACGGGCTAACGATCGGCAGTCTTTGGCTAGTTCGCGCTCGCCCTGGAGGACGTGAATCGCGACGTTGGTCTGGCCGTCGACGCCGGTGGTGAAGTGCTCGGTGGCGCTGGCGGGGATGGTCGAGTTGCGCTGGATGATTTTGGCGACCACGCCGCCGAGGGCTTCGATGCCTAGCGAGAGGGGCGTTACGTCGAGGAGCAGGAGGTCGTTTGTGGCGGCGTTTTCTGTGCCGGAGAGGATCTGCGCCTGGACTGCGGCGCCTAGCGCTACCACTTCGTCGGGGTTGAGTTCGGTGTGGAGCTTTTTGTTGCGGGCTTCGAGGTCGAAGAGCTGCGTGACCAGCGTGCGGACCGCGGGGATGCGCGTGGAGCCGCCTACCATCACTACTTCGTCGATGGCGGATGGTTCGAGCCCGGCGTCTTTGAGGGCTTGTTTGCAGGGGGCGGCGGTGCGTTCGACGACTGGAGCGATGAGTTGCTCGAACTGCTGGCGGGTGATTTCGCGGAGGTATTGTTTAGCTACACCGTTCAGTGGGGGAAGGTCCAGGACGATGCGCGTGGAGTCGGCTGCGGAGAGGGCGATTTTGGCTTCGATGACCGCCTTGCGGAGCTGTTGGATGACTTCGGGGTTGCTGCGTATGTCGAGGTTGAGGTCGCCCTGGATGTCGTCGAGCGCGACGGCGGTGAGGAGGTTGTCGATGTCGTCGCCGCCGAGGTGGGTGTCGCCGCCGGTGGCGATGACTTCGAAGATGCCTTCGTGGAGCTTGAGGATGGAGATGTCGAAGGTGCCGCCGCCGAAGTCGTAGACGGCAATGATGCCGTCGCGCTGTTTGTCGAGGCCGTAGGCGAGGGCGGCCGCGGTGGGCTCGTTGACCAGGCGGAGGACGTCGAGGCCGGCGATGCGTCCGGCATCTTTGGTGGCTTGACGTTGCGCGTCGTTGAAGTAGGCGGGGACCGTGATGACGGCTTTGGTGACTTCGGCGCCGAAGAAGCGCTCGGCGTTTTTCTTGAGTTGGAGCAGGATGTAGGCGGAGATTTCGGGGGGTGTGAGGGTTAGGCCGCCTACGTTGAGCTTCAGTACTTCGCCGGGTTGGAGGCCTTCGGCTAGCTTGAAGGGGAAGAGTTTTAGTTCGGGCTCAACGTCGGTTAGGTCGCGGCCCATGAGGCGCTTGACGGAGTAGACGGCGTTGGCGGAGTTGGTGAGCAGCACGTTGCGCGCGGCGTTGCCGACGGAGAAGCCGGATTGGGTGTCCTGGTCGAAGGCGACGACCGACGGGACGATGGGAGAGCCGTCTTCGCCGGGGATTACGGCGGGCGTGTCGCCCTGCATGAAGGCGATGAGGGAGTTGGTCGTGCCGAGGTCTATACCGACGACGCGTTGCTGTTCTGCCACTGCTGCTGCCTCTTTTCGTTGGCGCTGCCGGAGGGGAAAGGCGCCAATGACTATTGTAGAAGAGCAGAGGGATTAGGGATTAAGGATTAGGGAGTTCCGAGTTCCGAGTTGCGAGTCAGCGGCGTTTGAGGCCGAGGAGGCTTAGGAAAAAGCTGGCGAAGCAGACTTCGGTGCCTAGCATGAGGCACATCATGGCGGGGAGGGTGTGGCGCATCATCTGGACTGGGGGGAGCGGACCGTAGCCGGTGTGCGCCCAATCGCTGACCGAGGAAATGGCGATGCCGAGGCCGATCAAGACTAAAAGGACTCCGGTGATGAGGCCTGTTTCGAGGTTGACGAAGCGGAACCATTTCTGGAAACTTTCGTCTTCGGGAAGCAAGCCTTCGGTGATGGCGAAGACCTTTGCGGCTACGCCGAAAAAGACTAGCTGGAAGCCGAGGAGGACGGCGGCGGCGGCGTAGGCGAGGGTGTCGACGCCGAGGTTGATATGGCCGAGTGGGCGCTCGGAGGGGAGCAGCCAGGCCATGAGCGCGAAACCGCCGAGCATGAGCGCAAGGCCCGGAAACTGGAAGAGCCAGCGCGGGGAGTACATCAGAAGGAAGCGGAGGTGACGCCAGCCGTCGCGCCAGGTTTTGAGGTGCGGTGGGCGGCTGCGGCCGTCTTTCTGGAGGGTCGTCGGGACTTCGACTATGGTTTGTTTGAGGAGCGAGGCCTTGACGACCATTTCGCTCGCGAACTCCATGCCGGTGGTGCGGAGGGCGAGACGGTCGTAGGCGTCGCGCGAGAAGGCGCGCATGCCGCAGTGGAAGTCTCCGATGGGCGTGTTGAAGAGGGTGCGGCCGAGTTGACTGAGGACCGGGTTGCCAAGATAACGGTGCAGGAACGGCATCGCGCCGGGGCCGATGCCGCCGCGAAAGCGGTTGCCCATGACGAGGTCGGCGCCGTTGCGGAGCTCGGCGAGGAAGCGTGGGATGTGGGCGAAGTTGTAGCTGTCGTCGGCGTCGGCCATCAACACGTATTGGCCGCGGGCTGCGGTGATTCCGGCGTTCAGGGCTGCGCCGTATCCGCGGACGGGGACGGGGACAACGCGTGCGCCGTGGTCGGCTGCGATTTGTTGAGAGCCGTCGGTTGAGCCGTTATCGGCTACGACGACTTCGCCGGCGATGCCGTTTTCGCGCAACGCGGCCAAGGCCTTGTCGACACAGACTGCGAGGGTCTCGGCCTCGTTGAGGCAGGGCATGACGACGGTCAGCTCTACGGGATTGAGCCCGGTGGATACATCATGATTCATCGAGCATCTCCCCCACTTGGATTTACACGCGGCAGGTTTAGCGGCAGCGCATAGAACTCTGTCTCGCCGAGCCGCGTCCAGCCTGCCGAAGCCGGATGAGCTGCGTTCATTTCGCCGGGATCGAAGCGTCCTACGAGCACGCGGGCTCCCTGGGCGCGGATGACGGCGTACGCCTGTTCGCGGTTCGGCATGGTCTGTAGCTGGTCGATTAGATGCGCCGGGTCGGGCTCGTAGATTTCCGTGAGAATGCGGACGCCGGCGAGGCGCGCCCAGTAGATGTCGTTGAGGCAGGCGATGGTGCCGACGCAGGCGACTTCGTCTCCGGGGTGGACGCCCAGGGCTGCGAGGGCGGAAGCTGCGGTGAAGATTTGTGGGTTGTCCCAGCCGTGGGCGAGACCGATGACTGATTCTTCGCGGCGCTGCTGTGCGGCCTGGCGGGCGGATTCGGCGAGGGCGAGAAATGCGAGGAGGACCACCGCAAGGCTTGCGGCGTGATGCAGCGAATTCGTGGACAGACCGGGACGAGTCTCGCTGTGTGTGTCGCCTTCCAGTGCAGCGAAGAGGGGAAGAAGTATGACGAGGTACGCGACCGTGACGTAACGCTCTTCGACGTTGACGAGACCGTAGATCGCCCACATCGCGAGGCCGAGCGCGACGGGCGCCCACCAGAAACGCGAACGGAGACCGGGTTTGAGCGTGGCTCCGGCGAAGAGCAGGAGCGCGAGGAGGATGAGCGGCTCGGGGTGGTTGAGGATGTAGCGGAAGACGAGGACGACGTTGCGCGCGTCTCTCGTGGCAAGCTGGCCGAGACGCATGTGCGGAACGATGCGCTCGTTGAAGAACGTGGCGTCGAACCAGGCGGGATACGTGCCGAGTGCGAGCTGCTTGTAGCTGTAGACTCCGCCGGCCGATCCGGTCTGTGGTGGGAGGAGCTGCTGCTCGGGGTGAACGAGGTGGACATCCGCTGAACCGAAGTCCTTTGTCATCCACGGTTCGAGGTGCATTTTCTCGGTGCCGGCTACGTACCAGGCGTAGTTGAGGCTGCCGGAGTCGCCGAAGTCGAAACGATGCTTCTGGTGGGAGAGCGCGGCGACGTAGGGTCCGGCGACTGCTGCGAAGAACGCCAATGACAGCAAGCCGGCCGTCGCCGCACGTGCTATCGAGCGCCGCTGGATGATCCACAGGAAGAGGGAGAGGGCGGCGATGGAGAGGAGTGCGACGAGGAAGGCGAAGGACTTGGTGAGATAGGCGAGTCCGAAAAACAGGCCCATGAGCGGCGCGAAGATGAGGCGGTTTGTTGCGAGGGTTTGCAGCAACATCGCGAGGCCCGCGAGGATGAGTGCCTGGAGAAGACCGTCGGGACGTACCTTGCCGAGGGAGAGTTCGCGCTGCGACGCGATGACCAGCAAAGCGACGCCCAGGAAGCGAAGGGCGTTTAGCGACAGCAGCGCGGGGGCCGGTCGCATGCTTTCGCGCAGGCGGACGAGCGCGGTGACGAAGCCGAGCATCGCCGCGACTTGCGCGAGGAAGATGAAAAGATTGACGACGCGGTAGGCGCCGAGCTCGTTTGCGCGGGATGGATGGAGCAGCACCTGAGCGGCGCAGAGCAGGGCGGGATAGAGTGGGTGCCAGTAGCCGTTGACGGCGGCGGCCCAGCGGTGGGCGTGGAGGAGATCGGCGAGGTCCATGTAGGCTACGGCGTCGCCGTCGATGGAGTATGGGTCGAAGCGCATGGCCGCCCACATCACCGG
>CAZZYB010000198.1:0-7182 GCA_964658125.1 uncultured Acetobacteraceae bacterium
ATCCGCCACCATATGCGGACTCCAGTTATTAAATATCTGCAACCGCCCCAGCAGCACATCCGGCTCCTGAATATAAATCCAAGTATCTTTAATCAGCCCCCCACCCGCCTCAGTAACACTCAGCTTATTCGCCAGCACACCCACCGTAATAAAGTCCCGATACTGCAACCCCTCACTCACCTCCACCACATTTTTCGGAACCGCCGTCCGCATCGCGCGGACCAAATCCCGCATCGGCATCGTCGAAAGAAAATAATCCCCTTCAAACCGCCGCCGCTCCCCTGCATCATTCACCGCATCGACAGCAACCACGCGCATCCCATCGCACTCGATCCCATCCACCTTCCATCCCATGTGGATCTCACCGCTCCCCATCACTACCTTATCGGCCACATGCTCCCACAACTGCCCCGGCCCAAACTTCGGATAAAGAAACCGCTCAATGAGCGAAGTGTCCGTCCCCTTCTGCGCAATATCTCCGCTCTTCGGCTTACTCGAAAAGGTCTTCTTCACAAAATGCTTCACTGCCGTAGTAAGCGACAGTCCTTTAATCCTCTGCGCTCCCCACTCCGCAGCAATCTGATCACAAGGAGTCCCCCAGACCTTCTCCGTATAACTCTTGAAAAAAGTAAGATACAACTCCCGCCCAAACCTGTTAATCAGGAAATCTTCCAGCGACTTCTCCGGGGTAATCTGATGAAACTTCGAAGCAAGATAACTAACGCCAACCTTGACCATCCTCACCAGCCCAAGGTTTCTAATCGTGTTCCCCGTCAAAGTAATCGGATAGTCAAAAAACTTCCGCAAATAATAAATGCGGCTCTTCCGCGGCCGTATCAGCATCACCAGATCCGGACTCTCCGGCGCAACCCTCACCTCGGCATGAGTCACCACATCCTCAAGCACCTCACCATCCGGCGTCTCCTCCACCGTCTCTTCATCCAGCAGCACATGAGGCCCCACCCCCCGCAGCACAGGTTCCTCCGGCAGATGCGCCGGCACCGCCACCCTCGTCGTTTTCCCCTGGTAAGCAATCTCCGCCGCACTCTCCGGAGGCATCAGATCCACCCACCACTGCATCACGCGGTCGCTCTTTGAGAAAAAGCGGTGCCCGCCAATATCCATCCGATTGCCCTTATACCGAATCGTCCGCGAGATCCCGCCAATCTCCCCCGACGCTTCCAGCACGATCGGCTGCACATCCGTCTTGCGCAGAAACTCCAGCGCCGCCGTCAACCCAGCCGGCCCCGCACCGATAATGATTGCCCTACGCGCCATGCCCATCCACCCCAGGCCGTCGCCCACCGTCAAGCTTATCGCACCGCTTCGATATACTGGAGCCTGCTAACTTTCAGCAGAAAACGCACTTCGAGGCTCGCCGTTCCAATGTCTGACGCCACCAGCCATCAAGTCACATTGTCTGAACGCCTCCGCGCCCATCTCGCCATCGCGCGCCTCGACCACTCCATCAAGAACCTCTTCGTGCTCCCCGGCATCATCGTTCCACTCAGCGTCTACCCCGCACTCTGGAACAGCCAACTCACCCTCAAGCTCATCCTCGCCTTCATCGCAATCACCCTCGTAGCCTGCAGCAACTACGTCATCAACGAAGTCCTCGACGCCCCCTTCGACCGCCTCCACCCCATCAAGCGCAACCGCCCCGCCGCCCGCGGCCTCGTCAACATTCCCGCCGCCTACGCCCAGTGGCTCCTCATGATGCTCGCCGGCATCGCCATCGGCCTCACGATCTCCAAAATGTTCGCGCTCATGGCGCTCGTCCTCTGGATCATGGGCTGCCTCTACAACTTCCCACCAGTCCGCACCAAAGACGTCCCCTACCTCGACGTCCTCACCGAGTCCGTCAACAACCCACTCCGCATGTTGCTCGGCTGGTACGCCATCACC
Source organism: uncultured Acetobacteraceae bacterium (assembly GCA_964658125.1). GTDB lineage: Bacteria > Acidobacteriota > Terriglobia > Terriglobales > Acidobacteriaceae > Granulicella. The sequence continues at coordinate 1,906 of CAZZYB010000198.1, forward strand.
TGCCTCATGCCCCAGCCGCTCGTCCCACCCGTCTCGCTCCTCATCGCTTACTGGATGATCGGCTGCTACTTCATGGCCCTCAAGCGCTTCTCAGAACTCTCCGAAATCAACGATCGCGCCGTTGCCGCCGCCTACCGCGCCTCCTTCAAACGCTACACACCCGAGTCGCTGCTAGTCTCGGTAGTCTTCTACGCCTCGACGGCGATGCTTTTCCTGGGCGCCTTCATCATGCGCTACCGCATCGAGCTCATCCTCGGCTTCCCCTTCGTAGCCCTTACGATGGCCATCTACCTCAAGCTGGCCTTCAAAAAAGAGAGCGCCGTCCAGAACCCCGAGAAGCTCTACCGCGAACCCCTCCTCATGGCCTCCTTCGCCTCCACGGTCCTGGTCATGGGCCTCCTGCTCTTCATCCGCCTCCCGCTGCTAGAGGAAATCTTCGTCCCCACCCTTCCCCAAACCACCGCACCGGCTCCAGCGCCTGTGCATCCGCCTGCGATATGAAGTCCGCACCCGTTCCAGAAGCATCCGCCGGCCGCACCTTCCCCTATCTGGGGATTGCGTTCCTTCTCCTCACAGCCGTCATTTCGCTGCTCTGGTCGCACCATAAACTAATGTCTCAGGACGAATTCTTCGTCCTCCAGACTGACAGCGTCGATAGTGTCGCGAAGCTCATCCAGGTCCAGCGTTTCACACCCACCGCGCTCGACCCCCTCACCTATCACCTACTCGTACACGCGGCCATGCGGGTGTTCGGAGTCGGCGCATTCGCCCTCCGTTTGCCATCGTTTCTCGGCTACCTGCTCATGCAGGTCTGCCTCTTTTTCATCGTGCGCAAAATCGCCGGCGAACGCCCCGCGTTCCTGGCATTAGCGTTCCCGGCGCTTACAGCAACGCTTTTCTACTCCGTCGAAGGCCGTCCGTACGGCCTTCTGCTTGGCATGTACGCTCTGGCCCTGTGTACGTGGCAGACCGCCACGCGCCGCACTTCGCACAGACTCGCAGCGCTCGTCACGTTGGCAGCTTCCATCGCCCTCGCCCTCAACGCCCACTACTTCGGGGTCCTTCTCCTCGTTCCCCTCTGCGCCGCAGAAATCCTCCGCACCATCCAAAACCGCCGCCTCGATCTTCCCGTCGCTTCGGCAATCTTCGCTGGCATGCTCGCGATTGTCTTCACGCTCCCTTTTCAAGCAGCCGCCAAGGGCTTCCGCGAACACTATTACAACGTCGGTAGGGTCAGCGTTCGCGCCATCACTCAGGCCTACCGTTCCCTCTTCCTCGACTACACACAGTACAGTCCGCGCGCCCAGCACTTCATCGCTCTCGGACTGGTCGTCTTCGGCTTCACATTCATCCTTGCCTCTATTTATCGTCTGAGAGCCCGGACCGGGACCCTTCCGGCCTCTGAGCTCGTCTTCATCGCCGGCCTCGCCGCGCTTCCGGTCTTCGGTTTCCTGCTCGGCCGTTTCGTCACTCACTCAATCGAGGTGCGTTATGTCCTGCCCGCCGTCATCGGAATCACGATACTGCTCGCGTTGGTCCTGGCTCCGTCTCTCCAGCGCGACCGGACGTATCGCATCGCCGCCGTCATCCTCTTCGCGCTTGCCGTTGGAACCGGCATCTCCCGCATCCACGCCGAGATCAAGACGACGGACCTGATCCTCAACTCGCTCATCCCGCCACCGCAATTGAAATCCGCGTTGCAAAACAGTCCGAGCCATCTGCTCTATATCCAGGACTTGGGCCATTTCGAAGTAGCCAGCTACTACGAGCCCGATCCTTTCATCCGGTCCCACATGGCCATCCTCTACTCTGCCGCCGAGGAGCTTCGCTGGGACGGACACGACACCAACGCCCGAATCGCGATGCACATGCGCTCGTTCACCGGGTTTCCCATCCTCTCCTACGATCAGCTGAAGCAGCAGCCCGGGCCGCACATCATGGTCCTGGTGCACAGCGGTTCCGGCGGTTGGGACTGGACCGACCAGGCTCTTGCCGAAGACCACGCGCTGATCACGCCCCTCGGTCCCACCATAGGCGGCGATGCCGCCTCCGTCACCTTCCCCGGAAAGACGCAACAAAAAGGGGCCGGAGAATAGTCCCCGACCCCTCTTACGACCCAGCGACTCAAGCAGCCTCGCGTCCCTCCACCACAAACTCGAGTCCACTCTTCCCCGCATCGATCACCACATGGTCCCCATGCAGCACTCGTCCATCGAGTATCCGCATAGCCAGCGGGTCCTGCACCATCCGCTGGATCGCCCGCTTCAACGGCCGAGCCCCATAAGCCTTATCGTATCCAGCCTTGAAGATCGCCTCGCGCGCCGCATCGCTCAGCGCCAGCGTAATCCGCCGATCGCCCAGCATGTTCTGCAACTCCGCCAGCCGCAGATCGACAATGTGCGTCAGCTGATCCTTAGCCAGCGGATGGAACACAACAATGTCATCCACGCGATTCAGGAACTCCGGACGAAACTGTTTCCTTAGCTCCTCCATCACGCGCAGCTTCGCCTCTTCGAACCCCTCTTCACCCTCCGCCCAGGCCGTCGCCAGCTGCGAAGCGCCCGTGTTCGAAGTCATAATCAGCACCGCATTCTTGAAGTCCACTGTCCTGCCCTTGGAGTCCGTCAAGCGCCCATCATCGAGCACCTGCAGCAGCACATTGAACACATCCGGATGCGCCTTCTCGATCTCATCAAACAGCACCACCGCATAAGGCCGCCGCCGGATCGCCTCCGTCAACTGCCCACCCTCGTCATACCCGACATAGCCCGGAGGCGCCCCAATCAGCCGCGCCACCGCATGCTTTTCCATGTACTCGGACATATCGATCCGCACCATGGCCTGCTCATCATCAAACAGAAATTCAGCCAGCGCCCGCGCAGTCTCAGTCTTACCCACACCCGTAGGCCCGAGGAAAATAAACGACCCAATCGGCCTCTTGGGATCCGACAACCCAGCCCGCGACCGCCGAATAGCATTCGCCACAGCCCCCAGCGCCTCATCCTGCCCGACTACCCGCTTCCGCAGACGGTCCTCCATCTGCGTCAGCTTCTGCACCTCACCCTCAAGCATCTTCGAAATCGGAATCCCGGTCCACTTGGAAACAATGGCCGCCACATCCTCCTCATCCACCTCCTCCTTCAACATCCGCGAAGGAGCACTTTTTTGTTTGTCATTCCCGAAGGGAATCTGCGTTTCGCCGGCAGCTCCCGCCGCCTTCTCAGCCGCAATCAGTCCATCCTGCTCCGCGGTCAACTCTCGCAGCTCATTCTGCAGCTTAGGAATTTCCCCATACTGCAACTCCGCAGCCCGCTGCAAATTCCCCTTCCGTGTAGCATCCTCTGCCTCAAACCTCAACGCCTCCAACTTCTCCTTCAGCGAAGCAATCTCCCCAATCGCCCCCCGCTCTCTCTGCCACCGAGCCCGCAGCGCGGCAGCATTCTCCTGCACATCCGCCAGCTCGCGCTCAACCTCGATCAACCGCTCCTGCGAGTTCGCATCCTTCTCCCGCTGCAACGCCGCGCGCTCAATCTCCAGCGACGTAGCCCGCCGCTCCAGGTCATCAATCTCCACCGGCACGGACCCAATCTGAATCGCCAGCGCAGCCGCCGCCTCATCGATCAAATCAATCGCCTTGTCCGGCAAAAACCTATCCGAGATATACCGGTGCGACAACTCCGCCGCCGCCACAATCGCCGCATCCTTGATCCGAACCTTGTGGTGCGTCTCATACCGCTCCCGCAGCCCGCGCAGAATCGCGATCGTGTCCTCCACATTCGGCTCGCCGACATACACAATCTGGAACCGCCGCTCCAGGGCCGCATCCTTCTCGATGTACTTCCGATATTCATTCAGCGTAGTAGCGCCAATAGCCCTCAGCTCTCCCCGAGCCAGTGCCGGCTTCAACATATTGCTCGCGTCTATAGATCCTTCTGCGGCGCCGGCGCCAACAAGCGTATGCAGCTCGTCGATAAACAAAATAATTTCGCCGTTGGAGTCTTCAATCTCCTTCAACACCGCCTTCAACCGCTCTTCAAACTCGCCGCGAAACTTAGCTCCCGCCAGCATCGACCCCAGGTCCAGCGAAATCACCCGCTTGTCCCGCAGTATCTCCGGCACATCCCCTTGGATAATCCGTCGCGCGAGACCCTCAACAATCGCAGTCTTACCCACACCCGGCTCACCGATCAGCACGGGATTATTCTTCGTCCGCCGCGACAGCACCTGCACCACCCGCCGGATCTCTTCATCCCGCCCAATCACGGGGTCGAGCTTCCCACGCCGCGCCAGCTCCGTCAGGTCCTTCGCATACTTCGCCAGCGCCTGAAACTTGCCCTCGGGAGTCTGGTCCGTAACCCTCTGCGACCCGCGCACCACCTGCAGCGCGCTCAAAATCCCGGCGCGATCCACCCCATGCGCCGCCAGCGCCGTCTGCACCGGATCACCCTTGCTCCCCGCCAGCGCCAGCAGCAGGTGCTCGGTCGAAACATAGTCGTCCTTGAAGTTCTCCGCTTCCTTGAACGAAGCGTCCATAACCTTCTGCATAGCCGATCCCAGTTGCGGCTGCGAACCCCCACCCCCCACCTTCGGCAGCTTCGCAATGGCAGCATTCACCTGCGCCAGCATCTGCTGCACGGGAACGCCCACCTTCTCCAGCACCGGCAGTACAACGCCTTCCTTATCCGCCAGCAGCGCCGCCATCAGGTGCAGCGGCAACACCTCAGGATTGCCATTCTCAATCGCCATCCCCACCGCCGCCTGCACGGCTTCCTGCGACTTCACCGTCAACTTCTCCCACTTGATCGCCATCTCGTCACTTCCTTCCAAATCTTTCAGCTTCTATCCAAACCTCAGGACTAGAATGCCGCCATGCTCCGTCTAACCTTGCTTTTCGCGGCCGCCCTCGCCACCGCTCCCAGCCCATTTGCTCCACTCGCCGTCTACAACGGCACATGGACCGTCCACGCCCAGCACTCCTTCACCGGCAAACCCGGCCCCGACACCCTCATCAACCGCTGCACCACCGGCACCGCCTTCTTCACTTGCGAGCAGATCGTCAACGGCAAACCCACCGCACTGGTCATCTTCACCCTCTCCAAAGAGCCCGGCAAGTTCGACGTCGACAACGTCCTCCCCAACGGCTACGCCAGCTCCAATACCGACCTCTTCGTCACTGGCGACCACTGGACCTTCCTGACCCACGCCGCCAAACCCGGCGACAAGCAGTACAAGACCGAAAACACCTTCAAAGGCCCTGACGCCATCCACTTCGAACAA
>CAZZYB010000199.1:0-7180 GCA_964658125.1 uncultured Acetobacteraceae bacterium
AGTGGCGCTGGAGGCGAGGGCTGTATCCAGCAGGGCGGCGCGCACGCGGCTCCCCGGCAGACGGCCGAAGTACACGCCGTAACCGATGCGTGCCGTACCCCAGCGGCCTCCATTCGGCGACCACGCCAGCGCTACTCTCGGGCCGGCGTTGTTGCGGTCTTCGGGAAAGATGCTTGTCGCACCAGTTGTCGCGAACGCCGCATCCAGCACCCGGTTCGGCTGTTGTGGCAGAGGCAGCAGCGTGTACTCGTAGCGGACGCCGATTTCCGCCGTCAGCCCTGGACGCAGACGCCACAGGTCCTGCGCGAAGCCCGCGAAGTCGTGCATCGTGAACTCGACTTGCTGTTGTCCAAAGCTCTGCGTAAAGCTCCGGAAGCAGAAGAAATGGTTTGCCGCATTGATCGAAGGGCAGCCGCCGTTCGGATAGGCATTCACGCTGAATGTGTAGTCCGTAATCCAGTCGACGAGCCCACCGGCACGCCCGCTGGTCGCTCCGCTGTCGTAGGTAAATGTGCCGTCGGTGTTCGTCAGGGAGTCGACGCGATCGTGCACGCGGCTCCAGTCGAAGCCTAGCGTTACGAGGTGCTTCCGCGGAGCCCACTGCAGTACATCGGCGGCCTGCCAACGCTGCTCATCCGGATACGCATTGCGACCCAGCGACGCTGGCGTTCCGTAAATAAACTGGCCTGCGATCGATACCTGCGGAGCATAACCCCCGGGCCCGATACCGGGCTCCTGCGCGAGTGGTGTGCGCGGATTTTCAAACTCCAGATCGTGGGCGAACTGTCCGCGAACCTCATTGTTCAGCTTTGGGGAAAACGAATGCAGCCAGCGCGTGGTCGCCACGTCGGTGCGGATGGTCGAGTCACCGAGACTCGCCGCTCCTCGCGCCACCACTGCAGCCGACGCTCCCGTTCCACTGCCTGCGGGTGAGCTTAGCCGCGCGCGCGAGTAACTCAGCGTGATGCTGTCGCTCTTGGCTGCGTGTAAATCCAGGCGCCCGAAGTCCAGGTTGCGGTTCGCGGTGCGCGGCACCTCCCCGGTAAGGCTGTCGATGTAGTTCAGCGCAGCCCTGGTGGCGCCCGCCGTCACGCCGCGATTGCCAAGTAGCGCAACCTGCGTCGCAGATAGTGCATAGAAACTCGTCAGCCGTGGCGACGAGATCGCCGGAAAATTGCGCCACTGCCCGTCGACCGCAGCGAATCCGAAGAGCCGGGAGCGTAGCAGCGGCCCACCGATCCGGCCGCCGACGGTCTGTAGCGAATCCAGCGGCTTCGCTAATGAGTTGGTGATGACGCCATCTCGATAACGCGTCTGCACAGAGAAAGGGTTGGCCGCCGCCCATGCGCTCTGGCGGACCGTGTAAGCGCCGCCGCCGTGCAGCGCTTCACTTCCACTGCGCGAGGCCGTCGTTGCCAGTCCACCCGCCCCGCCACCATACTGGGCTGAATAGCTGTGGAGCGAAACGTGGAACGCCCTCACCGCACCCTGCGAAAAAGTGGACTGCGCACGCGGTCCTCCCGGCGCCGCACCGCGCGCACCGCCACGAAAACCCTGGTCTCCCGAGCCACCATCCAGCAGGGTCGCATTCTGCGTTGGTGCGATGCCGCGGAAGCTGAACAGCGCTCCGGCGTTCGAGCGCCCCTCGCTCTCTTCGTCCGGTCTGCCGTTCTCCTCTACCGTGCTGTCCGTCACAACATCCACGTCGTGCGCTTCTGGCGACGCAGCCTCTCCGCGTAGTTCGTCAATCGGCAGGGTCACGAGCGCCTTGGGGGTCGTCGCAGCGAGACCCTGTCCCTCCCGCAAAGTCATATCGCTCAGAAGTCCAAGCTCGACGAAAACTTGTTCTCGAGCCACCGGCACACTCGCCCGTCTTGCTTCAACGATGTACTCTCCAGCCGGAAGTCGTAGCGCGAGAAAGGTTCCGTCGGTGCGCGTTTCGACGGCCCGCTCTGCACCGGGCGTCCTATTTGAGACCGCCTCATCCACCGCATGCAACACAACCTGCACACGTGCGGCCGGCCGCCCCGAAGCCAGCAACACTCTTCCCGACAACCCTCCGTCCACCGCCGTCTGTGCTGCGACATGCACCCCGAGGCACAGTCCCGCAAGACACACTAAGGCACGGAAATTCCAACGTGGTTTTACAACTCTGCGATGCACCACAGGTCCTCGGGAAGTACCGAGAGCCTACGCCTTTTTCCTTCGCTTTCCTAATCGCCGACCTATGCTTCAAAAGAAAAAGGGCGGCAGCCGAAGCCACCGCCCTTCTAAAGCAAGACAGGGTTAGAAGTTGACGCGAGCGCCGATCTGAATCACACGAGGTCCGTAAGCGTAGTTGGTGTTCGCCGACGAGGTTTGGCCGAAGTTCGCCTGGTAGGTCAAGGTACCCTGACCTGCGGGAGTCGCCGGTGCGCTGATTGCATAACCGGTCGAATTCACGCCCGTCACGTTCTGGTGATTTGCGAGGTTGAACGCTTCGCCGAAGAGCTCCAGGTTGTAGTGCTCCATGAACGTGAACGCCTTCTGTGCCCGCAGATCAACTTCAATCGTGCGCGGATACTGCTGCGTGTTACGTCCAAAGAACGGCAGGTACGCCGTTGCACCGGTGCCGGTGATGCCAGAGCTAGCCGCCTTCAAGCAACCGACAGCGACGCATTGCTGAACCGCAGTGCCGCTGCTCAGCAATGAATAGGGCAAGCCATTCTGCACCTGCACGTAGGGCTTGATAGACCAGCCATTCGTCAGGTACGTCAGCGGACCGTTGCCCTTGAGACCGGGTGCAGTGATGCTGGCCCAGCCGACGGCGCGGTTCTTGACGTTCTGGTTGGAGTTGCCGTAGTTCAAACGCTGGTTGCCGAACGGATCGACCCAGTTGTTTGTGCCCGGCGAAGTTACGGCGTTCTGGCTGAAGTCCAAAGCATGCGACCACGTGTAATTCGCGTCGAACGTGATCCACTTATTGGCACGATTGGTGATGTCCACAGTTAGACCGTGGAACGCCGAGTTGATGTTTGAGAACGACTCGGAAATCGCGCTGTACTGCTTGTTCAGCAGGATGTTCGAGGTCGTTGCGCAACCTGCGACAGCGCAGGCCGTGCCGCCGTAGGTGTTTACGCTATATTGCGTTCCGCAAGCCAGCGGACCGCAGCTTCCGTTCGTGCCCGCAGCGATCGTGTAGGTCGCGGTGTACTTCTGCGCCGGGTCCAGGTTGACATTGATGTAGTTCGGCAGCTCGCGGCCCAGGGCGCCGATATAGCTTACCGACAACACGTTCTTGAAGCCGAGGTTCTGCTGCACAGCCAAGTCAAACTGCTCGGTGTAGGGGTTCTGGAAGTTCGGCGAGAAGAACTGCGCCGATGCGGTACCGAACACAGGGGTTGTGCCCACGCCGGGAAGCAGCGGAGCGCCCACAGTTGTCGGCGTGAACGTTGCTAACGTAGTTGCAGCGGTCGAGCCGGTCTGGCTCAGGGCGCCCAGAACAAAGTTGTTCGGGATGCGACCATAGTACAAACCAAAGCCGCCGCGCAGCACCGTCTGGCCTGCGCCGTAGGGATCCCAGGCGAATCCGACACGCGGAGCGAAGTTGTTCTTATCGCTGGGGCGGTTTGCCGTTTGAGGAAGGGCCGGATTCGCCACCGAGCTGAATGCCGGCGGCAGGCTCTCATAGTCGTACCGAACGCCGAGGTTCAACGTCAGTCGCGGGAAGATCTTCCAGTCATCCTGCGCGAAGAAACCGTAGTCAATCGTATGGAACTCAAAGATCGACTGGCCAAAGCCCTGCGCCAGAGAGTTGTAGCAAGGGATACCCGTGCCGTCGGTCTTGACCCCTGCGCCGGTGGTAGCGCATGTCTTGCCCTTGGTCAACAGATCCGCAAAATAGTTCGCCTGGCTGTTCTGCGTGGTGCCCTGCGAGTAGTTATAGAAGCCATTCTGTTCGAAGTTGTAGTTCTGGAAGTCGTTGTTGCGAACGATGTCCTCGCCCACCCGAACGTTGTGCTTGCCGAGGCTGAAGGACAGAGTGTCGCCAATCTGCATCTTCCGCTCATCGGGATAGGAAGGCCTGAAAGCGTAGTAAGGCTCGCCGAGCATGAAGCCATTGGTGGAAGTGAGAGCGATTTCCGGAGCGGTGCCCGTCGAGTTGACCAGGTTCGCCTTCGTGTACGCGCTGAAGGCCTGGGGGCTTTCATCGTTCAGCTCGCGGCCATACTGGAAGCGCACCTCGTTGCTGATGCGGCTGGTGATGAGTGAGTCAAGCTTGGCAACACCGTAGTCGAGCTTTACAAAGTCCTGGCCGAAAGTGTCGATGGCGTAGTTGTTGGTACCCTGCGTCTGAACGCCGCCGGGTGAATCCCAGCGCAGGCGGTGGTACAGGAGGCTAACGTGGTTCTTCTCGCCAAGCTGATAGTCAAGCTTCGGCGTGTTGATGAGCTGATTGCCGAACCGTGCAACGGGTCCAAGGTCGGGCAGAAGCGCCTGCAGCTGGTTGTTGAACGCTGTCGCGCCCGCAGCATACGTCGTATTCAACCGCGCAGCCAGGGTGCAGGCTGCAGCATTAGCCAGGGCCTGTGTGGCGGGCGTCTGGCCGGGGGTCAGAACGGAGGGTGTACCTGCATACGTTACGCCCGTGTTGCCTAGAGTATTGGAAGTGATCGTGCAGCTTTCGGCGGTCGCGCCCGAGCCGCTCAGCGCCGGATTCGCGTTGATAAAGAACGCGCCGGGATTGTTGGCCTTTGCCGTTCCGGGGAAGTTACGACGGAATGCGTCAAACGCGTAGAACCAGAAGAGCTTGTCTTTGATCAGACGGCCGCCGACTGCGAAACCGTACTGATTACGGTTGTCCTTGGGACGGTAAGGAGATGTCACATAAGCGTTGGTCGTGGGGTTGAACACCGTGTTGGCCGCGCCCGGTACAAACGCCGAACGGCTGGAATTGCGGTTGTAGAAATACGCTTCACCATGGAGCTGGTTACCGCCCGACTTGGTCACCGTGTTCACTACACCGCCGACCGCGCGACCGAAGTCGGCCGCATATACACCGGTGTTCACCGTGAACTCACGCACAGCAGCCTGCGAGGTTGAATATCCAGCGCGGGTCCGTCCACGCTCTTCCGAGAAGAACGCCTGGTTATCGTCTGCGCCGTCAATCTCAATCACGTTCAACAGTGGGGAAATGGCGCGAAAGCTCAACAGGCCAAATCCGTCGGAGGAGTTAGTCACACCCGGCGTGGTCAGTGCGAGCGAGGACCAGCGGCGGTTGTTAATTGGAATCGACTCGATCTCTCTGGTGTCAAGATGGCCGCCATATTCGCTCGACTCGAACTTGATCACCGGAACTTCCGCCGTCACTTCCACCGCGGTGGTGGTTTGTCCGGTCGTCAGGTGAGGATTGACTTCCGTCACCTCGTTGACCTGCACGACAACACTGTTTTGTTTCTGGGTCCCGAATCCGCCGGCAGAGATGGTCACCGTGTAGGTGCCAGGTGCCAACTGCGGAGCACGGAACTCACCGGAATCCCCCGTCGACAGCTGCACATCTGCGCCCGTGGCGTCGTTGTGGATCAAAACCGTGGCCTTGGGAACAGCCGCTCCGGTGGCATCGAACACCGTGCCTGAAATGGCGCCCTGGGTCATCGACTGGGTGTGTCCAATCGAGACGAACAGCAAGGCCACGCAACAAAACAGCGCCAGCTTTTGGAATTTAGTACGCATCATCAGCTCTCCTCAAAGGTTTCCGCGATCGCAGGTCATAAAAATTCTTATAACGACCGTTGTCGTCGCTACTACTAGGTGGCTTCCTGCTTCTCGCATTCGAGATTTCCGTCGCCATGGGCTGATCGGTGCAGAGAGTAAATTGTGGATGTCCTTAGTGTATCAGCGATTAACACCGCCCTTTTGTAACTTTTTGAAGAAAATGCCCATAAAACGGGGCAATGCGGGGGTGCCACGACATTTCGTTACACTGTTAGATGGAGTACGCATGTTTATTGATGAAGCACGAATTCGGGTCAAAGCCGGCGACGGTGGTAACGGCTGCATGGCTTTCCGGCGCGAGAAGTTTGTTCCCCGCGGCGGCCCCTCGGGCGGTGACGGAGGACACGGCGGCGACGTTCTTATGCAGTCCTCGCTCTCGCACAACACGCTGGTCCACTTCCGCTTCAACCCCGAGCACAAGTCCGAGCGCGGTGAGCATGGCATGGGTTCCAACATGACCGGCCACGCCGGCGAGCACACCATCCTCAAAGTCCCCATCGGTACCCTGCTCTACGACGACGACACGGGCGAGTTGATCCACGACTTTGCTTATCCCAACGAAGAAATCGTCATCGCCAAGGGCGGTCGAGGCGGTCGCGGCAACCAGCACTTTGCCACCTCCACGCATCAGGCTCCGCGCGAGCATGAGCTTGGGCGCGCCGGCGAAGCTCGCAACTTCCGCCTCGAACTCCGCCTGCTCGCTGACGCGGGCTTGGTCGGCTTCCCCAACGTAGGCAAGTCCACGCTGATTTCGGTGCTCTCCGCCGCCAAGCCGAAGATTGCGAACTACGCCTTCACTACCCTCGAGCCGAACCTCGGCGTCGTGCAAGTTGGCGACTTCCCGTATGAGAAGTCCTTCACCGTTGCGGACATGCCCGGCCTTATCGAAGGCGCGCACCTCGGTGCAGGGCTCGGCGTTCAGTTCCTGAAGCATATTGAGCGCACCAGCGTCCTCGTCCACCTCGTCGACGTGTCCGACTCCAGCACGGCGCTCGAAGGCAGCGGCCGCCCCGACCCCGTCGAGGACTACAACACCATCACCGCCGAGCTCAAATCCTTCGACCCAACGCTGGCCGCGAAGCCAACGCTCGTCGTCGCCTCGAAGGCTGATATCGCGAATCCAGACAAGCTGAAGAAGCTGCGCGCGATGGCCAAACGCCGCAAGCTGCCGCTTTTCGAAATCTCTCCCGTAACCGGCGCGGGCATTGAAAAGCTGAAGTACGCCATAGCCGACGCTGTGCAGCTCCATCGCGGCCTGGCCGTGGATGCCCCCGCTCCGTTGACCGCACCAAAGAAGCGCAAGGCGCGCTTCCCGCCGCCTGCCAGTTCGAGCCACGGCAGCCGCACCCGCTAAGCCAGCCGCGCAGAAACCGTTTCCGTGTTGTGTATAGTGGCGACTAACGAATTGAGTGAGTCGCCCTGATCT
>CAZZYB010000200.1:0-7166 GCA_964658125.1 uncultured Acetobacteraceae bacterium
AGTCCAGAGACTCCATCGCGGGTCTGGAGCCGAAAGCAGCCGAACCGCAGGCGTTCACACCAGGCGCCGCACCACGAGGAAATAACATGGCTGACGAAACCAACAGCACTCCCGCAGCAGCGCCCGCAGCGGCTGCTTCCACTCCTTCCGAACGTCCCGCATTCACCGAGCGTCCCGCTGGCGGCGGCTTTCGCCCCCGTCCCGAAGGTGGTGCGCGTCCTCCGCGTCCTGCCGGTGCTCCCGGCGGCGGCCCTGGCGGCCGCAAGTTCTTCCGCCGCAAGAAGGTCTGCAAGTTCACGGTGGAGAAGATCGACCACATCAGCTACCGTGACGTTCGCCTTCTGCAGCAGTTCATCTCCGACCGCGGCAAGATCATCCCGCGCCGCCTCACCGGCACCAGCGCTCCATTCCAGCGCAAGCTGACGCGCGCCATCAAGCAGGCTCGCGCTATCGCTCTGCTGCCTTTCGCCGCACGCTTCTAACTTATTACGCGCTCGCGAATTGCGGCGCCTGAACACGAATATCGGAGACGTTTCATGGAAGTCATCCTCAAAGAAGATGTAAACAAGCTGGGCCACCGCGGCGACGTCGTAAAAGTCGCTGACGGATACGGCCGCAACTACCTCCTCCCCGGCAAGCTGGCCATCCAGGCCACTGCCGCCAACAAGACGGTCATCGAGCAGATGAAAACTTCTTCGCTCCGCAAGTCGGCCGGCGAAAAAGCTGGCGCAGAAGAGCTTGGTGAAAAGCTCAGCGCAGTCGTACTGGAGTTCGAGCGCAAGACCGGCGACAACGACCACCTCTTCGGTTCGGTCACGACGCAGGACATCGCTCACGCTCTCGAAGCACAGGGCTTCACGATCGATCGTCGCAAGATTCACATCGACGAGCCGCTCAAGACCCTCGGCGAGTTCCTCGTTCCAGTGAAGATCCACCGCGACGTAACCGCACGCGTTCAGGTCATCATCAAGAGCGATGCCGTAGCCGCCATCGAAGATGCGAACATCATCGACGAGACGGACATTCCCGAGAACGACTTCAAGGAAGATGAAGAAGATCGTCCCCGCCGCAAAAAGAAATAACCGAAATTGAACCAATACAAAGAGCCCTCATCCAGAGTTCGGATGAGGGCTCTTTGTTTACTCGTACTTCAGCGTAGTCACAGGATCGAGCCGCGCCGCACGCTGTGCAGGCAGAGTGCCAAACGCCACACCGACCAGCACCGATGTCAGCAGCGCAATCACAGCGCTCCACCACGACGTAGGAATTGCAATGTTGGTGAACAGATTCACGCCCAGCGGAATCGCCATACCGATCACCGTTCCGACCAGCCCACCCGAAAGCGAGAGAAACACAGCCTCCGTTAGGAACTGCAATCGAATTTCGCGACTCGTCGCTCCAAGAGCCTTGCGGATACCAATCTCCCGTATCCGCGACTGCACATTCGCGAGCATCGAGTTCATGATGCCGACACCCGAAACGATCAACGTAATCGCAGACGCAAGCGTCAGGACGATCGTCAACATAGACGCAATCTGTCCCATCACGTTCAAAACCTCGGTCAGCGTAAACGCGTTATAAACGCTGGTCGCACGATGCCGTGCTTGAATGATTTCCGAAATACGTTTCGCAGCGGGCTCAACCTGGCTGGCATCAGGCACCGTGAAAAATATCTGCTTCACCGTATCCGTCCCCGTGAAGTAACGCCCCACGGAATAAGGAATCAGGATCGTCTGGTCGGAAACTTCTGACATCCCAAATGTTTGAATGCTCTCCGTAAACACGCCGATGACGATGAACGGAATTCCCTGCACCGAAATCGTGTGATCGATCGCCGCATCCGGGCTTCCAAAAAGCGCGACGGCCAGCGGCTTCACAATCACCGCAACCTTCGTATGTGTGATCGAATCCTGGTCGTCGAAGAACCGCCCCGCAAGCACCTTGAGGTTCCGCACCTCTTTGTATTGCGGACTCACGCCAAGCAGCATCGTGTCCTTGCTGATGCCGCCGCCCATGGAGATGCGGTCGTGGAACTCAAGCATCGGCGAACTCGCAATAATGACCGGCATCTGGTCCAGCACCGCCGTCATATCTTCACGCGTCATGTTGTCAGGAGTGCTGACGTTGTCCGGCCCCGTCACGTTGCCGCCGACATATTGCATCTCGATCATGTTCGGTCCGATGCTCGAAATCTGGCTCAACGCGAATTGCCGCCCGGTCAGCCCCAGAGTCGCAACCAGAATGATCGACGCAGACCCGATGACCATCCCCAGCATCGTCAGCAGGAAGCGAGCCTTGCTGGCGCGGAAACTGTCCAACGCCAGCGACAGAGTTTCGCGAAACGCAACGGTCGACCGCGCGCTACGCAAGATGCTGTCGAACGAGCGGCTCGACGATCGCTGGCCCTCCTTGAGGGGTGGTGTCGCCGGGTTGGACGCTGCGCTGACGATTGCCATTCGAGTCGAAGTCTCAGAACTTCTGATGCTTCCCAGTATTGTATCGACTCGCCAACGTGGCGCGCCGTTTTGCGCTGGACCCGCCAGCAGACTAAACTTCAGACAGGAAGAGTGGCCGAGTGGTTGATGGCTCCAGTCTTGAAAACTGGCGTACCTGAAAGGGTATCGGGGGTTCGAATCCCTCCTCTTCCGCCATTTCATCGATCAGCTTTGAGAATTGCTGCCCTGAAGGGCCTAAACGCGGCAATTCCCGCCAGAAAGAGGCATCTTGGCCATCAAGGAGTCGAGCGGAGAAACGGCTCAGCCCCTCCTCGGCGTCTCTTTAAAATGATTGTCCGCTTTCGAAAGCCGGAGAACTTTGAGTTTTTTAGATTGCGCGGAGAAGTCCTCTTTCGCTGCTTGTAAGAGCCGGGGAAAATTTGATTTTCGAGCGATGCGAGCTATGCCTAAGCAATACACCATGCCACCGCTCCCCGAGGAGCTGATGATACCGGACGCGATCGTGATCGTGGTGCCGTCTACTTTCACCCCGCCAAGCGTGCTCGTTGTCGCCGCTGGAAGGCTATCGCGAGCTTTTGCGTTCCGGGAGGAGCTGGCGCCGTATGGTTGGCAGCATGGTGGAAGAAGCGCAAAGACGCTCACAAGCTCCTCCGAAGTGGGACCAACTTTAGCTCTGTAGGGCTCGGTCGCTGACGCTTAGACTAATCGTTCCAACCCGCACCCCGTAGAAGGTTCACCAGCGATCAACCCAACCACTTGGAGGGAGTAAGGGTTGGTCGCAGAGGCTAGGATGGCAGCATCAGTACCGCCCAACCTAATTCAGAAGCTACGAAAAGGGACGCATTACGGAATGCTGGGCCTGACTAAGCCGTCAGGCTGGGAGTACAGGCGGTGTACCGAAAGCACACGTTCGGTATTGGGAGCCACTCGTTCGGGATCCACTGCATGATTCTCCACACGGAACCAAAACTGCTGCGAAACTGTATCTCAATACCTGAACACGCATTTCCAAGATGTTCACTGTCACGGTTATGGTCGCCCCTGCAGGGATTATGTCTGCTCGGCGAATGACGTCCTTGGTGACACCAGTTTTGAAAACCACATCGGTGGCCGGACTAGTGCCGGTATTTTGGAATTCGAGGTTATAGCTTGTTGTCTGAGAGTATCCGTCGGTGGTGAAGCGAGGCCGAATGGATTCTTCCTCAGCTACCTTTCGTTCGTACTCGGTAAGTGCCAGTCGCCGACCTGTCTACGAACTCCTCGACTGCGTGAAGTTGCGCAAACGAGTATCTGACAAAGGACATCAGATCGTTCCTCATCAGGAAGTCCGCATTGAGATTTTTGGAAGGAGGTCTATTCATGGTCTCCCTCCCAGGCACCTGGAATGAGGTTCAAGGGCCGTACACCCTTCGGCTTTGGCCGGGTGGACTGATCCGCGTTCGGTTCTCTTGACGTGAAACCGGCGCTACTCTCAAGTTCTTTCATGAAGCTGTCGACTAGCGCCTTATCGAGTCTCGCTGACTCTCCCAGCGGTACACATCGAGCAAGTTCATCGTGCCGACGTTGCCGGGAGAGATTCCCATATACATGCTCGCGAGCACGCTGCCCTTGGCTAAAGCATAGGCGGCGTCGGAGTGGCCGCCCTGGATACTCCGATAGGTCACCTTCAGGGGTGCGGAATCGGGTTGAGGTTGGGCGACTACTTCAAGCCTCCGCTGAGGATCAGCAGACACGGCTTGATCTGAAATTCTATCGGAGAAACAGCAGGATCTTGACGCATGATTAGCTCCATTAGAGCCGCTAACCGCAAGATGCGGCGCACATACTGTTTTATATTCCCAGAGTAGGCGACGAGCTGACTCATCGTATAGAACTCTCCGGTCGAAATCCGCTCGGCCAAGTCCCGTGCGCGAGCCACTACTCTCTCCAGCGAGGGGATCGTTTGCTACCACCTCCGAGACGCTCGACATCCCGACCAGGGTGGAACTCACGTACGTAGGTCGAGACAAAAAAATTGAGCGCTACGACTGCCGCGTTCAAACCTTCCGCTTTGCATAAGTGAACAATTTCTGAGGCTGTTGCTTTCACGTTTTCAGGAGCAGCATGCCAGTCTGGAATAGTCGATGAGCCGCTCAGCAGGCCCATGTGCAGTGGTGAGGCATTGATGAGACCAACATTTTTCTCCGAGCCGCAGACGTCAACTCGTCATCCATGTCATTCATCAGGAGGCCGTAGTGGCAATAGCTAATCACAACATCTACATCGCCGTCCGTAACAATCTGCGCAAGAAGTGCAGGAGGATAGCCTGTCACCCCGATGAAGCGGACCTTGCCGGCACGTTGCAGCTCACGCATTGCCGGTATGGTTTCATGCATGATCATTCGAGGTTACCGAACTCAACATCGTGTGCTTGAAGAATATCTACGTAGTCGGTGCGCATACGTCTGAGCGAATGATCCAGTTCACTGCAGATGGTCTGCTTTGAGAAGTCGAATACGCGCTCTCCATATCGTCCGCATTTGGTTGCAAGAATGATCTCGTGACGATGACCGTTGAGCGCGCAACCGAGACGTTCTTCGGCAAGCGCGCGGCCGTAGTACGGAGAAACGTCAAATAAATTTATCCCTTGCTCGATCGCAGCTTGGGTGACTCGGCTGGCCTCGTCATCTCCACACGACTAAAAACATCCCCGAGCAGCGACGCGCCAAAACCGATCTCGGAGATCAGCAAACCAGTTTCGCCCAAACGTTTGAATTGCACTTTTCCCTCAGTTGTGTTGGTTGGAGACCACTGATCTCGACTGGCTGTAACGTTACAGTAAAAGTTCAACGTCGTCCATTACGCGCATCCGTTCACCACCGAACTTATCAACGCGAATTCTCGCGGCGCTCGCCTTACTCGCTTTGCGCCGGAGTTTCAGCGACAGCGAAGAGCGATGCAAACACTCACTGCGTTCTCTCGGATTGCCCACACGCGTTGGCCGCCCATCCAGAAACCTCCTCGACTCCATCGGAACAGAGCGCGTATGCCAATCCGACCACGGGCTTCTCAGCATTCCTGAGATGGAACCAGCTGGCGCGGATCGAGTCGTTGGTTAGAGTCAGTTTTCTGCTTCTCGCCGCGAGAGAGCTGGAGGACCGCTAACATGACGCTAAACGCGCGCATCCAAAGCGATAGGAGTTGAGAGTTGCGCGCCGGTCCATACTTCCTGCAAAGTCGACTTATCGGCACTGTCGAGCCCTGCTACCTACCGACACCCCGTCTAAAGCCGCTTTTTTGTTGTCATTCGCAAAGGAGAATCCGCCTTACGGACCACCAACTCGCTCCGAGCGAGAGACCCACGATCAACCCACTGGCGGCAGCCTCCGGCCCAACATACGCACCCCCTCGCCGCCCTCCAGAAACACTCCCCAGGAAGCCTCCCTCCCAAGCACCTCTTCAATCTCCGCATCGCACAAAACCATGCAAGCTGTCGACAGCGCATCCGACTCCGCCCCGCTATCGGCCACCGCCCACGCACGCTCCTGCCGCAGCGCAGCCTGACCCGTGCGCGGATCAACAATGTGATTACCCTTGACGGCCAGCCCCGATCCGCTCAGCGCCGCTCTCGTCAAACCTAGCTCCCGTCGCGCTTCCCCTTCGCCAACCCCGCACATCCACGCCGCAGCGCCCGGCGGCGGCACACCCGCAACAATACTGCTGCCGCCCGCGACCGCTAAGAACGCTCCGCAATCCCACGTCCGCAGAAGCTCCGCGACGCGGTCCAGCGTAAACCCTTTCCCAATCGCGCCCAAATCCATCTGCAGCACCCCACCATCGCATCGGATCGCAGACTCCCGCGGCAACAACGTCCAACGCGCCATTTGCAGACGGACCGCCAGTGGCGTAGCCGAGAAAGCGCCCCCCGTCGCCTTCTCCATCCGATCTGCAATCTCAAGACACGCATAGACTGGCTCTCTCAGCCGCATCGTCTCCCCTGGCTCCAGCGAAGCCAGCCGCGCCACTTCGCTGTTTATCCTGAAACGGCTCAGTCGGGACTCGAGCCCGTCCACCAGATCAAACGCCGCCTGTGCCGCGTGCCCCGCATACTCCCTCTCTTCATGCGCCACGCGCACCTCGAAGTACGTAGCCATCGCATGATGCCGAAATGTATGAATCTCCACCATCCCCCTACCTCGGATTCCGCGACCACAACAGCACCATCACCCCCGGTCTCAAACCAAAGAACTCCGCACGGAGCCCCAGCGCCTCACCGTCAAATGCCTCCGCCGTAGTCGTCACATAAAAATCAGCGTCCCTTACCTTCTGCTTTGGCTGCCAGAACCCCGTCTGCGGATACTGCCTCAAATACCACGGCAGCGGCCACGCATCGCTGGCAATCACTGCGATCCGCGGTGCCGTAAGCCCATTCTCCGCGGCCAGCCGATCGATCGCCGGCGCCAGACCCAAAAGGTCTTCCGATGTGTGCGCGTAAGCGTACGGGTTCGCCTCATCCGCCGCATGCAGAAACACAAGCTGACGCGTGTCATGCCCAATCAAAACCACCGCCCCACACACCAGCGCCGCAGCCACAACACGCTTCGCAACAGATCGCGCTACCCCACGCCACAACCACTCCAACCCGATCCCGGCCAGCAACACCAGCGGCAACCAGAAGTTCAGCGCAATCCACGGCGTTTTGTAAGGAATCAAGCTGTAAATCAGCCAGAG
>CAZZYB010000201.1:0-7154 GCA_964658125.1 uncultured Acetobacteraceae bacterium
GAGTTGCCGACGTTGTGTGTGGGGTTGCGCGGGATGATCTATACGGAGATCGAGGCGAGAGGGGCGAAGGTCGATCTGCACTCGGGGATGTATGGCGGGGCGGCGCCGAATCCTTTCGTGGCTCTGGCGCAGGTGATTGCGCAGATCAAGCGCTCGGATGGGCGGATTGCGATTCCGGGGTTCTACGACGATATTGAAGAGCCGAGCAAGGCGGAGTTGGAGGCCTGGCGGTCTCTGCCGTTTGACGAGGAGCATTATCGGAAGACCGAGGTGGGGTCTACGGAGCTGACTGGGGAGGAGATGTTTTCGGTGCTGGAACGGACGTGGTCGCGGCCGACTATGGATGTTCATGGGATGCCGGGCGGGTTTACTGGGGCGGGCGCGAAGACGGTGATTCCGGCGAAGGCGGTGGCGAAGATTTCGTTTCGGTTGGTTCCGAATATGAAGCCGGAAGCGGTGTTTGCGAAGTACAAGGCGTTTGTGGAGAGCATTTGTCCGAAGGGGATTACGCTGGAGGCTCGGCTGATTCATTCGGGTGAGCCGATTGTGGTGAGTACGGATAACGATTACATCCGTGCGGCTAGTGCGGCGATGAAGACCGTGTTTGGTAAGGAGACGGTTTTTGTGCGCGGGGGTGGGTCAATTCCGATTGTGGGAGACTTTGTGCGGGAGCTTGGGATTCCGACGGTGATGATGGGATTTGGGCTGCCGGATGATAATCTTCATGCTCCGAACGAAAAATTTCATCTGGCAAACTTTCATCGGGGGATCGAGTCGATTCTGCGGTGGTTTGACATCCTGGGGGGATGATGGCTGCACCGACTCCGAATGCTGTGGGCGGGTATGTGCTGGCGGGCGGTAGGAGCTCGCGGCTTGGAGAAGACAAGGCGCTGCTTACGCTGGCTGGGAAGGCTCTGCTGGAGCATGCGGTGGAGAAGCTGCGGCAGGTCTGCATGGATGTGAGGGTGCTGGGGAGCGATCCGGCGTATGCGGCGTACGCGCCGGTGGTGCAGGACCTGCATCCGGGGTGTGGGCCGCTAGGGGGGATGGAGGCGGGGCTGACGCAGTCGGCGTTTGAGTGGAACTTGTTTATGCCGGTGGATATGCCTTTCCTGCCAATGCCCTTCTTGCATGGGTGGGTGAGAGCTACTGTTGAGCGCGGCGAGACTGGACTGAGAGTTTCGATGTTTACGGTGGATGGTTTGCCGCAGCCCACGCTGGCGATGATTCATTCTGCCGTGCTGCCCTATGTCAAGGAGGCGGCGGCGAGCGGGGAGTGGAAGCTTTATCCCGTGCTGGAGGAAGCAGGGAAGAAGCTGGCGGGGAAGATGGATTTGCTGCCGGGGGTGGTGTTTCGGAACTCGCCCTGGGATGCGGAGAGCGTGGTGGGGGTGACCGAGGGTCAGAGGGCGGCGAGGCATTTGTGGTTTGCGAATCTGAATACGTGGAAAGAAGTTCGGGAGGCTCAGGTTTGGGCGGATGCTTGCGGGGTTTGATGAGGCAAAGCGGCTGTTAGGAGCTCAGAGTTGTTGAGCTTAGAGGGTGTTGTTGGTGACAGAATGGTTAGAGGTCAGTGATGGCGGACGAAAAGAGCGAGGCGAAGAAGATTGAGGAGTTGGCGGGTGAGACTACCGCTGCTCCGACTCAGACGCCGGCGCATGCTGCCGATGACTGGATGGATCTTTCGCTCTCGGGGCTGATGGATGAGCACATGGAGCGGGAACCGCCGCATGCCGTGGAAGAGTTCATGGCGGAAGCTGCGGAATCGAATGAGTCCGAGGTGGAGATTGTCGCGGAAAAGGCGGAAAAGCCGATTCCGTACATCTCGTTTGAGCATGTTTACAAGTCGTTTGGCGAGTTTGTGGTGCTGAAGGATGTGAGTTTTTATGTGTATCCGGGGGAGACGCTTTGTATCCTTGGGCGGAGCGGTGTGGGTAAGTCGGTTTCACTGCAGATGCTGATGGGGTTTCTGAAGCCGGATTCCGGGACCATCATGGTGGCGGGGCAGGATATCGCGGGGTTCTCTGAAGCGGAGATGCAGGAGGTGCGGAAGAAGGTGACGATGGTGTTCCAGAATGGAGCGCTGTTCGACTCGATTTCGGTGGGCGAGAATGTGGCGTTTCCGCTGCGGGAGCGGGGATCGATGGAGGAGGACCAGATTCTACAGGTGGTGAAGGGGCTGCTGGAGATGGTGGGTGTGGCGGGGATGGAAAACCTGCTGCCGTCGGATCTTTCGACGGGGATGAAGCGGTCTGTGGCGATTGCGCGGGCTTTGGCGGCCCAGCCGGCGGCGATTTTGTATGACGAGCCGACGACGATGGTGGACCCGCTGATGGGGCACCTGCTGGGCGATTTGATACAGCGTTTGAAGACACAATTGCATCTCACCAGCATCATCGTTACGCACGACATGCGATTTGCCGAGAAGCTTGCGGACAGGATTGTATTTTTGCACGATGGTCGCGCGCGTTTCTTTGGAACGATGAGCGAGATGAGGCAGAGCACGGACGAGATTCTCTGCGAGTTTCTGCAACTGGATGAACTGCTTTTGCCAGTTTAGTGTCGACGGCAGACTATCTTGGTGCGACCCATCTGCTCTAAAGAGAGACAGACGGACCTCGGACTGGAAGCGTAAACTTCTGCAATAACCTCAACTTGCGGATGAACATTGCGCCTGGACAAGTTGATGTGGATCGGGATGCATGAATACGCCAGATTTTTTCCAGCAGGCCGTTGTTTCTGAACAGCGGCGGCGATCCGATGCCCACGCGGTGAGTCGTTACGGCGGCCCCTCGTCGAGCTTTGTGTGGGCACTGTTGGACTTAGCTACGGCGTTGGTTGCGGGACTGATTGCCTTGCGGATCCGCGGCAAGGGCGTTCCGGTACCGCGGGGCGAGATTTTGCTGCGGATTACGCATTCGGGCGCTGTGGTTTCGCTCGTTTATCTGGCCGCTTTTGGCGTTTTTATGGTGCTTTTTTCGCGAATTTATGGGCTTTATGCGCCGGCCCAAAATCGCAGTGGTTTACATGAACAACGGATGACGGTGCAGGCGAGCCTGACGGCGGGGCTGCTGCTTTGCGGGATGCTGTACCTGATGAGGGGATTTGCGGTTTCGCGCATTGTGGTGGGGCTGACCGTGCTGTTGACGATGTTGCTGACGATGATTCGGCGGGCCGTTTGGCGGAAGGTGATGCAGCGGCGCTATCTGGAGGGGTTGGAGACGCGGAACGTGCTGATCGTGGGTGTGGGACGGGTGGCGCATGCGCTGCGGAACCATCTTGAAGCGCTGCGGCACATGGGCTTCCGGTTCATGGGATTTATTGCGTTGAACGAGGCAGACGCGGAATCTGGCGTGGATGTGGTGGGAAACATGGGCAACTGCCTGGATGTGGCGCGAGCCATGTTTGTGGACGAGATTTATTTTTCCACACCGGCGGACAAGAACGCGATTATGGCCATGGTGGAGGAGGCCCGGACGGCGGGCGTGGATGTGCGTGTGGTTCCGGACCTTTACGACGGGCTGGCTTGGAATGCTCCGGTGGAGTACATCGGGCAGTTTCCGACGATACCTCTGCATCGGCGGGAGTTTCCGCGGGGGGCGTTCCTGATCAAGCGGGTGATCGATGTGACACTGTCGCTGCTGGCGATGGCTTTGTTGGCGCCGGTGATGGTGGTGATTGCGGTGCTGGTGAAGCTGGATTCGCCGGGGCCGGTGCTCTATGGAGCGATCCGGATTGGGCGCAAGGGCCGGACGTTCTGCTGCTATAAGTTTCGCACCATGGTGAAGGACGCAGCGCAGATGCAGGAGGACCTTCTCCACCATAATGAGCGCGACGGGATTCTGTTCAAGATCAATAACGACCCGCGGATTACGAAGCTGGGTGCGCGGTTGCGGAAGTATTCGCTGGATGAGCTGCCGCAGTTTTATAACGTGCTGATTGGGGAGATGAGTTTGGTGGGGCCGCGGCCTCCGATTGCGTCCGAGGTGGAGCAATATAAGCTGGCGCATTTGAAGCGGCTGGATGTACTGCCGGGGATGACGGGGCTGTGGCAGGTGGAGGCCCGGCAGGACCCTTCGTTTGACAGCTATATCTCGCTGGATACGGCTTATGTGGAGAACTGGAATCTGATGCTCGATTTGCGGATTCTGGCGAGGACGATTGGGGTGGTGCTGGGGGGGACGGGGAGTTAGGGGTAGAGTGGGCGCGGAGATTCCGGTATTGAGCGCAGATGGGTTTGTGCTGAGAGTTGCGAGTTGTGAGTTCCGAGTTGCGAGTCGCGATAAACTTGTAGGGTGAAGATTGCTTTAGGTCAAATTAATCCTACGATTGGGGACTTCAGCGGGAATGCGCGGAAGATCCGGGACTTTTATGAACGCGCCTGCAGGCAGGGCGCGGAGCTGGTGATGTTTCCGGAGCTGGCGATTTCGGGGTATATGCCGGGGGATTTGCTGGAGAAAAATTCGTTTCTCGATCGCGCTGAGCGGGAGTTGGGCGAGGTTGCGAAGCTTACTTCGGGTGGGGCGCGGGCGGCGATCCTGGTGGGGTGTCCGCTGAAGTGCGAGACTGCCGCGGGGAAGCGGGCTCGGAATGTGGCGGCGCTGCTGGAGGATGGGGAAGTGAAGTTCATGCAGCAGAAGATGCTGCTGCCGTTCTATGACGTGTTCGATGAGCAGCGGTATTTTGAGCCTGCGGTGACGCAGTCGCTGGTGCTGGTGAAGGGGCGGCCGGTTGCAATTTCGGTTTGTGAAGATGCGTGGAACGATAAGGTGTTCTGGCCGCGACGGCTGTATCCGGTGGATCCGGTTGAGGAGTTGATGAAGCAGTGGGAGGCGCTGCCGCCGCACCTGGGGGCTGAGCGGATTATTTTGAATATCTCGGCTTCGCCGTATTGGCATGGGAAGCTGGAGGTTCGGCGAAAGATGCTGGCGGCACTGGCGACGCGGCATCGCGCGGTGGTGGTGATTGCGAACCAGGTGGGCGCGAATGACAGCTTGATTTTTGATGGGTCCTCGTTTGCTGTGAACGCGAGCGGAGAGGTGATTGCACAGGCAGCGTCGTTTGCGGAAGACCTGGTGGTATTCGATACGGCGGGGTCGGCGGTTGGGGTTACGGATGGAGACGATACGGCTGAGGTTTGGGATGGGCTGGTGCTGGGGACTCGGGATTATGTGCGGAAGTGTGGGTTCAAGAAGGCGCTGATCGGGTTGAGTGGGGGGATCGATTCGGCGCTGGTGGCGGCGATTGCGGTGGAGGCTCTAGGCGCGGAGAATGTGCAGGGTGTGGGGATGCCGAGCGAGTTCTCTTCGGAGGGGTCGGTTTCCGATGCGGAGAAGCTGGCGAAAAATTTGGGGATTGAGTTTGAGGTGCTGCCGGTTCGGGGGATTTATGACACGTTTACGGAGACGCTGGCGGAGCAGTTTGCAGGAACGGAGTTTGGGTTGGCGGAAGAGAACTTGCAGCCGAGGATTCGCGGGACGCTGCTGATGGCGCTGTCGAACAAGACAGGGGCGCTGGTGCTGACGACGGGCAATAAGAGCGAAATGGCTGTCGGGTATTGCACGCTCTATGGCGATATGGTGGGGGCGCTGGCGGTGATTGGCGATGTGTACAAGACTGAGGTGTATGCGTTGAGCGGGTTTGCGAATCGGGAGCGCGAGGTGATTCCGGAAGCGACGCTGACCAAGCCGCCGTCGGCGGAGCTGCGGCCGGGGCAGATGGATACGGACTCGCTGCCACCGTATGAAGTGCTCGATCCGATACTGCGGGCGTATGTGGAGGATTATGTTTCCGCGGAGGAGATTGCGGCGAAACAGGGTGTGGATGCGACACTGGTCAGGTCGGTGATTAGGCTGGTCGAACGCAGCGAATACAAGCGGCAGCAGGCTGCACCGGTGTTGAAGGTGAGCAAGAAGAGTTTTGGGATGGGGCGCCGGTTTCCGATTGCGTTGAAGACAGAAGTTTAGAGATTTGGGACGCCGCTTTTTGCGGCAGAAAAGAAGGGTATTTTGAAGATGCACTTTCGTTTTGCGGCGTGGGTATTGACGGGTTCGATGCTGTCGGTTGCTGCTGTGGCTCAGCAGACACCGAACGCGCCGAATGCACCCGGGGCTTTGCCGCCCAGTGTGGCAGCGCCTGCTGCGCCGGCTGCGAATCCGTTTCCGCCGGTGAATCCGAAGTTCTTTACGGCGACTTCGCCTAGCGTGGATACGGTGAATGCGTTTCTGACGCAGCTCTGGGGGTTCGATGCGAACCGCATCTGGAGCGTGGCGGCGATCCTTTCGACGAATGCGCCGGGCGTCAGCAAGATTGTGGTTTTTGTGGCCGACAAGACGCAGGCCGGCAAGAGTCAGCAGACGGTTTTCTTTACGACTCCGGATGGGAAACATGCGATTGCGGATAACGTGATCGATTTTGGCGCGAAGCCTTTTGAGGGGACGCGGAGGGTGCTGCAGGAGCGCGCGGATGGGGCTGCGCGCGGGGCGGCGGGGAAGGAACTGCTGATTGTGGAGTTCTCGGATTTGCAGTGTCCGCACTGCAAGGAGGCGCAGCCGATCATGGACCAGATTGCGACCGACTTTCCGCAGGCGCACGTGGTGTTTCAAAATTTTCCGCTGGTAGAGATTCATCCGCAGGCGTTCAAGGCGGCGGCTGTGGGGATGTGCGTGCGCAAGGCGAAGGGCGATGAGGCTTTCTTCAAGTATGTGCAGGCAGTGTTCGACGCGCAGGGTGCGTTGACGGATGCCGACGCTGCGGCGACGCTGACGACTGCGGTGACGAGGGCGGGCGGGGAACCGGCGTCGGTGATGGCCTGCTCGACTGAGAGGGCTACGACCGAGGCGCTGAATGCGTCGATGCAGCTGGCGAAGGATATTGGGGTGGATTCGACGCCGATGCTGTTTGTGAATGGGCAGCCGATTCCGTTGGGGAATGTGCCTTATGAGGTGTTAAAGAAGATTATTGCTTATCGGGCAGGACAGGATGGGGTGCAGGTGCGGTTGCAGCCTTCTTTGAAGACGCTGAAGTAAGGCAAGCGAAATGCAAACGCCAAGTACGCCAAGTACGCGAAGGACGCTAAGGAAAACGCAAAGGGAGAGCTTATTGGGCTCTCCCTTTGTGTTTGTTTTGTTGTTGAGATTTATTTCCCTACTACG
>CAZZYB010000202.1:0-7140 GCA_964658125.1 uncultured Acetobacteraceae bacterium
TGTCCACCATATGAGGCTCGAGCGGCGGATAGCCTGCAGGGGGAAGACAAACAGTTAGCATGCCGCCGCCCATTTCAGAGACCGTCCTTGAGCAGCAGTTCATCGGACAACTCGAAGACCTAAAGTACGCGTACCGGAATGACATCTGCGACCGCGCAGCGCTGCATGCGAACTTCCGTGAGAAATTCGAATCGCTTAATCGCGTCGAGCTAACCAACAAGGAGTTCGACCGGCTCCTCCTGCAGATCATCACGCCCGACGTCTTCCTCGCATCGCGCAGTCTGCGAGAAAAGAATCAATTCGAGCGGGAAGACGGAACACCCCTCTTCTTCGAGCTAGTCAACACGAAGGACTGGTGCAAGAACACCTTCGAGGTGATCAACCAGCTGCGGATCAACACAGCGAACAGTTTTCATCGATACGACGTGATTCTGCTCCTGAACGGCATACCCGTCGTACAAGTGGAGCTCAAGCAGCTTTCTGTCAATCCGCGGAAAGCGCTCGAACAGATTGTCGTGTACAAGGACGACCCCGGCAACGGCTACACGAATACCCTCCTCTGTTTCCTACAGATCTTCGTCGTCAGCAATCAGTCCGACACCTACTATTTTGCCAATAACGAGAATGACCACTTCACCTTCAATGCCGAAGAGCGGTTCCTGCCGGTCTACAAGTGGGCACGGGAAGACAATTCGAAGGTGACGCACTTGGAGGACTTTGCGCAGCAGTTCCTGGCCAAGTGCATCCTCGGCGAGATGATCAGCCGCTACATGGTCCTCGTTCAGACCGAGCGGAAAATTCTAATGATGCGGCCGTACCAGATCTATGCCGTCCGAAATATCGTTCGCTGCATACACCAGAACTGCGGCAACGGATACGTCTGGCATACTACTGGCAGCGGAAAGACTCTTACCAGCTTCAAAGCCTCCACTCTTCTTAAGGGCATCGATGCCATAGAGAAGGTGCTCTTTGTCGTTGACCGCAAGGACCTCGACACGCAGACGCGCGACGAGTTCAATCGCTTTCAGAAGGACTGCGTCGAAGAGAACATCTCGACCGCCGCGCTCGTAGAAAGAATGCTCTCGGACGATTACGCCGACAAGGTCATCGTCACGACGATTCAGAAGTTGGGTATCGCACTGGATGCGGCGCATGGAGCAAACTACACCGAGCGGCTGAAGAAGCTCAGCGGAAAGCGCGTTATCTTCATCTTTGACGAGTGCCACCGCTCCCAATTTGGCGACACCCACGAGAACATTAAGACGTTCTTCCCGAATTCTCAGATGTTTGGCTTCACCGGCACGCCAATCTTCGACGACAACGCAACGGTAGAACGCCGCGTAGGCGATCAGGCCTACAAGCTCACGACCAAACATCTTTTCCCGCATGAACTGCACCGCTACACGATCAGCAACGCTATCGATGACCGCAACGTCCTTGGCTTTCAGGTGGAGTACTACAAACCGGACGGCCAACACGCCGTAACGGCTGGAGAGACTCTGAAAAAGCAGAAGGTCGTCGAAGAGATACTTGCCAAGCACGACAAGGCGACTTTGGACCGCCGTTTCGACGCGCTCCTGGCGACAAACTCCATCTCCGACGCTATCGAATATGTTGATTGTTTTCGGCAAGTGCAGGAAAAGCGGGCTGCTGCCCATCCCGGCTTTGTCCCGTTGAACGTCGCATGCATCTTCTCGCCCCCGCCTGCTCCCGGAAAGACCACCACCACCACGGGGGAGGACCTGGCCGAGGATCTCCCGCAGGAGCAGGAAGACAACCAGCACGAACCCGAAAAGAAGCGTGAGGCGCTTGCCGCGATGATCACGGACTACAACGCCAGCTTCCTCACCAATCACCGGCTCGAGGACTTCTACGCCTACTATCGCGATGTCCAGAAGCGTATCAAGAACCAGAAGCTCCCAACCGACGAGCTACCGCGCGCCCAGAGAATCGACGTGTGCATTGTCGTGGACATGCTCCTCACAGGCTTCGACTCGCAATACCTGAAAGTCCTCTACGTGGACAAGCGGCTGAAGTATCACGGGCTGATACAGGCCTTCAGCCGCACCAACCGCACCCTGAATGACAGCAAGCCCTGGGGGACCATCATCGACTTTCGTGGACAGGAAGCGCAGGTCAATGACGCAATGGTCATGTTCAGTGGCGAGCCGCTTGCGACGGCACAGACCATCTGGCTTGTGGACTCCTCCCCCGTGGTCATGGGCAAGCTCAAGGAGGCCGTCGCAAGCCTCACGACGTTCATGGAGTCACACGGTCTTACGGCCAAGCCGGAGGACGTCGCCAACCTCAAGGGCGACACCGCGCGAGCCGACTTCGTCGAGCGCTTTGCCGAGGTCCAGAAGTTCACCAACCAGTTGGAACAGTACACCGATCTCACTCCGGAGCAGGACGCAGAGCGGGAGAAGGTCATTCCGACCAGCGACCTTCAAGGCTTCCGCGTCCAGTACCTGGAGAAGGTCCGACAATTGCGTGAAGATACGCCCACCGGCACGCCCGGCCCCGCAGACAACCTCGACTTCAATCTCGTCCTCTTCTCCTCGGCGAAGATCGACTACGACTTCATCATGGCACTCGTCGGCAAGGGCGGAAAACCGTCCCAAATCAAGGCCAGCCGCGAGCAGGCCAAGCGTCTTCTGGCGGCCGACAGTAAGTTCGAGGACCCCGAAGAGATCAGCGCCTATATCGACTCGCTGGAGCTTAGGAAGTACGACGAAAAGGAGCTGCGAGCGGGCTTTGAGCGTTTCAAGGCGGAACGCAAGCTGATCGACCTCGACCGCCTGAGCAGTGAGCATAGGCTCCCACAGGACGGGGTGCGGTCGTTCGTCGAAGAAATCCTCCAACGCCGCATCTTCGACGGAGAACGGCTAACCGACCTCTTCGCCTCCCAGGAAATGCCGTGGAAGGAACGCGCTCGCCGCGAGCACGCACTAATGATTGAACTGAAGCCGCTGCTAGCGAAGTGGGCCAATGGTAGAGAGATCGTGGGACTACGCGCTTATGAGTGAGACCGTGGGGAAGAAGGAATCAGCTCCGAAACTGCGGTTTCCGAAGTTTCGGGGAGAGTGGGCTTACGCCCCCATCTCGCACGTCCTTACCGAACACAGCTTGCACTCTGACGGCAACGCGCAAGTTCACTCAGTCTCCGTTCATAAGGGAGTTATAAATCAGATAGAGCACCTCGGGCGCAGTTTCGCGGCAGCAGACACAAGTCGTTACAACTTGGCGCGGCCTGGAGATGTGATCTATACCAAGAGTCCGACTGGTGCCTTCCCCTACGGGATAGTCAAGCAGAGCCGTCTCGAAGAAAATGCCCTGATCTCGCCCCTTTACGGAGTTTTTGAACCTATAAATCGAGGAGTTGGCTATATCCTCGATGCCCATTTCGAGTCCCCGATTCGGGCGAATGCGTTTCTTTATCCTCTGGTCCAGAAGGGTGCGAAGAACACTCTGCAAATCACCAACAGTCGCTTTCTTGAGGGAAAGATATTCCTTCCAAGGGATAGAAGCGAGCAGCTAAAGATTGCGGGGTGCTTGAAGTCTCTGGACGAACTGATTGCGGCAGAGACGGAGAAGCTGGAGGCCGTGAAGCGTCATAGGAAAGGGCTGCTCCAGCAACTCTTTCCCGCCGAAGGCGAAACCACCCCCCGCCTCCGCTTCCCACAATTTCGCAACTCCGGCGACTGGAGAATTAGTGCGCTCGGGGACGTATGCGAAACATCGTCTGGAGGTACACCGCCGCGCTCGCAGAAAAATTATTGGAATGGAACGATACCGTGGGTTACGACATCCCTGATCGACGGAAACCGGATTACAACGACAGATGAATTCATTACTGAGCAAGCAATGTCGAAAAGTGCGGCTAAACTCTTTCCGCCTGAGACCGTTGTAATCGCAATGATTGGCCAAGGCAAGACCAGAGGAAAGGTAGCCGTCCTCGGAATTGCTGCCACTACAAACCAAAACTGTGCAGCGATACTGCCGAGTCGGAATATTAGATCCCAATTTCTCTTTTTCCAGCTTTTCGGTGCATACGAACGCTTTCGGTCGCTGAGCAACGGCGGAGGGCAATCAAGCCTCAGCCAGACACTCATCGCTCAATTTGAGATTGCGGTACCTCCAGACATTGCGGAACAAGAAACGATCGCGGGGACTCTGAATCATGTGGCGCAAATGTGCGTGCAGCAAGAGTACGCAGTTTCTCAATTGCGCACCCACAAAGCTGCACTCATGCAACAGCTTTTCCCGACGATGGATGAAATATAGTCATGCCAGCCCAGACCTTCGAGTCCCTTTCAGAGATCGCCTCGTTTCTGCGCTCGCAGCTTGAAAGCAAGCGCTACATTCTGCTCTACGCCCATAATGGCACCGGGAAAACACGCCTGTCCTCCGAGTTCAAGGATCTCGGGAAGGTCGGCGACGCGCGCGATACCCTCTATTTCAACGCCTTCACTGAAGACCTCTTCACGTGGGACAACGACCTGGAAGGCGACTCCGAGCGTGCGCTCCGGATCAATAAAGCTTCAAAGTTTTTTAGCGGTCTTGAAGACCTGGAAATGGATACCCAGATCAAGGAGTTTCTTGATCCGTACTGCGACTTCGACTTCAAAATCCTCGAAGATCGCGTTGTCTTCAGTCGCAAGCCCACCGCGCCCACCGGCAAGGAAGCCAGCGAGGCGTTCATCAACAACATCAAGATTTCCCGGGGCGAGGAACAGCTCTTCAAGTGGTGCTTCTTCCTCGCCATCCTGCGCTCCGTGCTAGACCGGGTAGAGGGCGAAAAAGGGACCTATGACTGGGTCAAGTACGTCTATATCGACGATCCGGTCTCATCGCTGGACGAGCACAACGCGATTGCCCTAGCGAACCGGCTTGCTGGTATGCTGCGCGAGAGCGAAGGCAAGTTGAGGGCAGTCATTTCAACTCATCATGCCCTTTTCTTCAATGTGCTTTCCAATGAGTTTGGCAAGCGAAATAAGCATCTCGCGCAGGTCGTTCTGAGCAAGAACAAGAACGCTTTGCACTATGAGCTGAAGCATGAGGAGAAGGACACGCCCTACTTCCAGCATGTTTCCCTGATGGAGGAGTTGCACCAGGCCGTTCGAACCGGGCGGCTCTACAGCTACCACTTCAATATCCTGCGAACCATCATGGAAAAGACGGCCAGTTTCCATGGCCACGGACACTTTAGCGCCTGCGTCAAGCCGAGCGGAGACGAAGACGCAAAATTGGATCAGCGCATGCTGGACATCCTGAGCCACGGCAAGTACTCGCTCTATGACCCGAAAGAGATGACCGGAGATAATAAGGAAAACTTCCGGCGCATCTTCGAGGCCTTCCGAGCGGCCCACCATTTCAACCCTGCTTTATTCCCTGCTGCTGAGGCCGCGACCAAATGACCATACAAGATAAGCACGCGCTGGGCAAAAAACTTTGGTCGATCGCCGACCGCCTCCGTGGTTCGATGGACCCTGACGACTTCCGCGATTACATGCTCGCGTTTCTCTTCCTTCGGTACCTCAGCGACAACTTCGAAAACTCCGCGAAGAAAGAACTTGGCGCAGACTATCCCGTGCTGCCCAAAGATGACCGCCGCTCGCCGCTTGCGGTCTGGTATCAATCGAATCCCGCAGATGCCGCCGAGTTTGAGAAGCAGATGCGGCGGAAGATTCACTACACGATCAAGCCCCTGTACCTTTGGGCCAGCATCGCCGAGCTTGCGCGCATCCAATCCGAGGATCTGCTCATTACGCTCGAAGCAGGCTTCCGCTCGATCGAAAACGACAGCTTCGAGCACAACTTCAGCGGTCTGTTCAGCGAAATCAGCCTGACCAGTGACAAGCTGGGAAAGAATCTGCCGCAACGCAATAAGAAGCTGGTTGAAATTGTCGGGCTGGTTGCAGAGGGGCTGCGCGAGTTCTCCACTTCCGCTGACCAACTCGGCGATGCCTACGAGTATCTGATCGGCCAGTTTGCGGCTGGCTCTGGGAAGAGCGCAGGAGAGTTCTACACGCCGCAACAGGTCAGTTCAATCCTGAGCGGCATTGTGACGCTGGACAGCCAGGCACCGGAGACCGGCCCCCGTCAGCGGATCGATTCGCTTATGGACTTTGCTTGCGGCTCGGGCTCTTTGCTGTTGAACGTCCGTCACCGCATCGAGGCGCAGGGCGGACATCTTGGCCGCATCTATGGGCAGGAAAAGAACGTAACCACCTACAACCTGGCGCGTATGAATATGTTGTTGCATGGTGTGAAGGATTCAGAATTTGAGATCTTCCACGGAGACACCTTGCTGAACGAGTGGGAGATGCTGCAGGAGGG
This sequence comes from uncultured Acetobacteraceae bacterium, assembly GCA_964658125.1. GTDB lineage: Bacteria > Acidobacteriota > Terriglobia > Terriglobales > Acidobacteriaceae > Granulicella. The sequence continues at coordinate 6,340 of CAZZYB010000202.1, forward strand.
TAATCCCGCCAAGCAGCCACGCTTCGACGCAATTGTCGCAAACCCGCCGTTCAGCTACCGCTGGCAGCCTACCGACGCACTGGCCCAGGACAGCCGCTTCAAGAGCCACGGGCTGGCTCCGAAGAGCGCCGCCGACTTCGCCTTCCTGCTCCACGGGCTCCACTTTCTTAAGGACGACGGCGTCATGGCCATTATCCTGCCGCACGGCGTTCTGTTCCGTGGCGGTGCTGAAGAGCGCATCCGAGCCAAGCTGCTAGACGACGGGATGATTGATACAGTCATAGGCTTACCGGCGAATCTGTTCTATTCGACCGGCATCCCGGTATGCGTGCTGGTGCTAAAAAAGTGCAAGCGCCACGATGACGTGCTTTTCATCAACGCCGCAGGCCCCGAGAGCTTTCAAAAGGGCAAGCGACAGAATGTGCTTCTCGAAGAGCACATCACTAAAATCCTGGACACCTACCGCGAACGCAAAGAGGAGTCTCGCTACTCCCGACGCGTTGGGATGGCGGAGATTCGCAAGAACGAGATGAATCTGAACATCTCGCGATATGTGCGCACGGCCGAGGCTGAGGCGGAGATCGACTTTGCACAGGTCCACGCGGAGCTTGTCGCCATAGAAGGAAAAATCAAGGTCGCAAAGGCGAAGCATAACGAGTTCCTCAAGGAGCTTGGATTACCTATGCTTCCCTGAGCGTCTCCAACTGGAGATGAAACAGAGTTCTAGACGCATCGCACCAGGACGTGAACGTGGAACCAGCGGATTATGAGTGCGCCTAAACCATGTTTGCAGCTTCATGC
>CAZZYB010000203.1:0-4136 GCA_964658125.1 uncultured Acetobacteraceae bacterium
GTCGGTGGCGAAGTACGAGTCGCCGCTGGGCAAGAAGTTTCAGGATGATGCTGTGACGCCGGGAACGCTGGTGGCCTCGAGTGCTGACCCGTTCGGTGACGATGGTGAGACGGGCGACGTTACGGTGACGCCGGTGACGGGTACCAAGCCGGCGGACACCAAGGCAACCAAGCCTGCGCCGCGCTCGGATGACCAGTTGGACAAGGCGCTGGAGATGTTGAAGGCAAAAGCAGCGTAACGGGCGGCGGCAGTATCGCCATCTGCATCGTAAACTGAAAGCCGTGTCCAGCCTTTATCAGAACGAAGAAGAAGAACGTGAGATCGACGACCGGCCGGCTTGGCGGCGTTTCGCCGAACGCTTTCGTGAGCCGACGTATCCGACGCGCAAGCTCGCCGTGCGCGGAGCCTTCCTGGCGCTGCTGGGTGTGTCCGCTGTTTTCGGCGTGATGGTCGGGTTGATGCTGGTGTACTCGATCAACATGCCGCAGATGGAAGAGCTGGCGCGTTACCGGCCGAGTACGACGACCGAGCTTTTTGATATTCATGGGAAGGTGTTTGGGTCGTTTGCACTGGAGCGGCGGGTGGTCGTGCCGTACTCGGAGTTTCCGGAGTATTTGAAGCAGGCGATTTACTCCATCGAAGACAAGAACTTCGAGACGAACGGCGGGATCAACCTGGTACGCGCGGCGGGGGCGGCTTACCACGATATCCATACGAAGGGTAAGGCGCAGGGCGCGTCCACGTTGACGATGCAGTTGGCGCGGAACCTCTTTCTGTCGACGGAGAAGACCTACGGGCGGAAGATTCAGGAGATATTCCTGACGCTACAGATTGAGCGCCGATTTACGAAGCAGCAGATTTTTGCGCTGTATGCGAACCAGATCTATGTGGGGCGTGGGACGTACGGTTTTGAAGCGGCTTCTGAATATTACTTTTCGAAGCATGTGCATGATTTGACCTTGCCGGAAGCGGCGCTGCTGGCGGCTTTGCCAAAGGGGCCGGAGGAGTATTCGCCGGTGCGGCATCCGGACCGGGCGCTGCGGCGGCGAAATTTGGTCTTGAGCGAAATGCTGGCCGATAAGAAGATTTCGGCCGAGCAGTTTGCCGCGGCCAAGGCGGCACCGCTGGGATTGAATATCGAGAAGCCCGCGAATACGGAGGCTCCCTATTTTGTCGAGGAAGTGCGGCGCCAGTTGGAGAAGGAGTACGGGGTCGAAGAGGCGCATGGCGCGGGGTTGAAGGTTTACACGACGCTTGATTTTGATCTACAGCGTGTGGCGAACAAGGCTGTGCTGGAAGGCACGGCGACCTATGAGCGGCGGCATGGCTGGAAGGGCAAGCTACAGAATGTGCTGAATGGCGATGTCAGCCTGGAGAACTATAAGCATCCTGACTGGACGCAGCCGATCAAGGATGGCGACTACGTTCATGCGCTGGTGCTGCAGGCTACGAGCGGCAAGATCGTGGTCAAGATGGGGGCGAGCGAAGCGACCATGACCCCCTCCGATTGGACCTGGACAGGCAAAGGTAGAGGCGATGCGCTGGTGCGCGTTGGCGATGTGGTCTATGTGCGGGTGGTGAGTGCGACGGGCGGCGATGGACCGAAGGTGGCGCTTGAGGAAGACAGCGGAGCACAGGCTTCGCTGATGGCTGTCGACAATTCGAATGGTGAAGTGCTGGCGATGGTGGGTGGACGGGATTTTGCGCTGTCGCAGTTCAACCGGGCGACCCAGGCGCAGCGGCAGGTGGGGTCGTCGTTCAAGCCTTATGTGTATACGACGGCGATTGAGAACGGGGAGAAGCCGACGAGTATTGTCGTCGATGCTCCGACGAGTTTTTATACGCCGAACGGGCCGTATACTCCGCACAACTACGAGGCTGGGTATAAGGGGAACATGACGCTGGTGGAGGCGTTTGCGGAGTCGCGGAATATACCGGCGCTGCGGCTGGCGAATAAGTACGGCATCGGCAAGGTGATCGCCACGGCGAAGCGGTTCGGAATTACGAGCAATATGCCGAATTTTCTGCCAGTGGCAATCGGGTCGGCGGACATTACGCTGGCGGAACAGGTGGGCGCGTACACGGTATTTCCGAACGATGGAATTCGAATTGCGCCGCATTACATTCGCAAGGTGGTGCAGACCGATGGGCTGCAGGTTCCGGAGCCTACGCCTGAGGTTCGGGAAGTGATTTCGGTGGATACGGCTCGGACGATGATGATCCTGCTCCAGGCCGTGGTGCAGCATGGAACGGCCGCGGCGGCATCGTCGATGAAGCATGCGTTCGGAGGCAAGACGGGGACGACGAACTCTTATACGGATGCATGGTTTATTGGCTTTTCGCCGTCTGTGACTTGTGGGACGTGGATTGGGTTTGATGATCGCGAATCGCTGGGGGAGAAAGAGACCGGCGCGAAGGCTGCGCTGCCGATGTGGATGGATTTCATGAAGGCGGCGGTGGCGGACAAGCCGAATGAGACGTTCTCAAAACCAAACGCGCCGAAGAAAAAGTTGGAAGTGAATTCGGATCAGGATGAAGCACTGCCGAAGCCGCCCAAGGATGACGATGCGGAGCCCGGGGATGAGCCTGCGGAGACTCCCGCTGCACCTCCGCCTGCTGAGCCTGCGAAGCCTCCCGTGACTGCTCCGGATGCGGCGCCGAATGATACGGCGGCACCGATTGTGAGGCAGCCTTCGAAGGCTCCCGCAGCTCCGGCGGGACCTCCGCAGCCTTAGGGTTTAGTTCAATTCAGAGTTTTGAGCTTCGAGTCTTGAGCAGAGTGCAAAATAGCGCTCTGCTCTTTTCACGTCTGCGGTGATTTGAGTGCGGAGGGCTTCGGGGTTGGGGAAGCGGATTTCGCCGCGCAGGCGGTGGAGGAAAGTGAGTTCGAGCGGGGTGGACTCGGTGAGGTCGGTGGGTTCGAAGTTGAGGCAGTAGGACTCGACGGCGAAGGAGTCAGCGCCGAAGGTGGGACGGTTGCCGGCGTTGGTGACGGCGTTGAAGAGGCGGTCGCCGATCTTAAGGGTCGTGATGTAGACGCCGTTGGCGGGGAGAAGGTCGCGGTAGGGTGCGAGGTTGATGGTGGGGACGGCGTATCGGGTGCCGTAGCCTCGGCCCGCGGCTGGCGTGCTTCGGATGGCGAAGGGGCGGCCGAGGAGGGCGCGGGTTTGCGCCATGTTGCCGGCGGCGATCTGCTCGCGAACGCGGGTGGAGGAGACCGGGGAGCCGCGGAAGTCTTCAGGGTGGTACGCGCGAACGGTGAAGCCGAGTTCGCGACCGAGATCGGTGAGGCTGGTGACGTCGCCTTCGGCTCCGTGGCCGAAGTGGAAGGTTTCGCCTTCATGAACTTCAACGGCATGAAGCGCGTCGTGGAGGACTTGTGTCGCGAACTCGCGTGCGGTTGTGGCGGCGAAGTCGGGTGTGAATGGGAGGACGAGCGTGGCATCGAGGCCCGTGGCGGCGAGCAGTTCGAGCTTCTGCGGGAGCGGGGTGATGAGGCGGACTTCGATGTTGGGTTTGAGGATGCGGAGTGGGTGCGGGTCGAAGGTGATAGCGATGGAACGGGCGCTGACAGCGCGGGCGCGGGCGATGACCTGGTCGATGACGGTGCGGTGGCCGCGGTGGACGCCGTCGAAGTTACCGATGGTTACTACGGACGCGTGGCCAGGACTAGCGACTTCGGCTAGCGAGTGGATAATCTTCATGGCTGAACTTCCACTTTCTTCGGCAGAAGCGGCTCCAAGACATCGGCCAACTTATCGACGTGGCGCTTTGGATCCTTATAGTGGTTAAGGATAAGTCGAACGTAACGATCAACGGATGAGAGATAAACAGTTCGATTCTCGCAGGCTAAATATCCTTCCACCCAAGCTCGACCCTCATCGAAGTTGTCTCCCCATAGATCACCATTATTGAATCCATGCTTGTCCGTCCAAACTTCTCCGCCGACGGCTTGCTTCAAAGCCCTGACCTTGTGCGGTGCGAGCAGAATCAATTTCGGAACGGAGTTCGATTTATCAGTGACGTGATTGGAAATGAAATCTTCGTACTGTGCCATATTCAAGCCGTATTGGATGGCACTTCCGCAATCCGTGAAGCCATAAATGAACTCCCAATGTTCATCTTTGTCGAGTGAG
>CAZZYB010000203.1:4146-7117 GCA_964658125.1 uncultured Acetobacteraceae bacterium
CCACCAGCGTTTATCGAAATGCACTTGCACTTGAGCTGCCAGTGGCGCGACTAGAACAAACGCAAGAACTCCAGTCAGAACCAGTGCCAAGAATCTGACTTTTGACATGGCATGGCGGAAATTCATCGGCCACTCTCCGAAGCGATCTCGAAGGTAAGCTGCTGGCCGTCGTAGGCGAGCGATATGTTGGGAGGAAGTGCGGCGTTGGTGAGTTCGTGGTCGAGGTCGTGGGAGATGTGGGTGAAGAAGGCTCGGCGGGGGCTGATGCGGTGGACGAGGTCGACGGAGTTGGCGAGGTGCGAGTGGCTGGGATGGGGCTCGCGGCGGAGGGCGTCGAGGATGAGGATGTCGAGGTCCTGAAGTAGCGGGTAGCTCTCGGGGGGAATGTCGCTCATGTCGGTGAGGTAGGCCGCGTTGCCGAAGCGGAAGCCGGAGATGGTGTGGCGGCCGTGGGTTACGGGGACTCGGATGAACGTGGCGCCGAAAAGAGTGATGGTGGAGCCGGGTGTTTCGTCGAGGCGGTGGAGGGTGACGCGGGCGCTGGTGGGGTAGCGATCGATTTTGCGGAAGGTGTACTCGAAGACGCGCTCGATGGTTTCAGCGGTGGCGTTATCGGCGTAGAGCGGCATGCCCTTGGGTTTGCCGAAGCTGAGGGGGCGGAGGTCGTCCATGCCGAGGACGTGGTCGGCGTGCCCGTGGGTGTAGAGCACTGCGTCGACCGAGTGGATGGCTTCGCGGACAGCCTGGGCGTGGAAGTCGGGGCCGGTGTCGATCAGGACTGTGTGGTTGTTATAGGCGATGCGGAGCGAGGGGCGGGTGCGGCGGTTCTTCGAGTTGGGGGTGACGGCGTCTCGGCAGACGTCGCAGGCGCACCCGAGGGTGGGCACGCCCATCGACGTGCCGCTGCCGAGGAAGGTGAGGGTCGCTTGCATTGCTCTAGCGGACGATGCTCGGGCCTGCGGGCGGGGCGCCGGGTTGTTTGGCGGCGGCCTGGCTGGCGAGAAGTTGCGTGACTTCGAGGAAGCCCATGCGGGCTTCGAAGACGGCCGATTGCAGCAGGCGGTCTTCAGTTTCGGAGACGTTGCCGCGAGATTTTTCGAGGAGGATGGAGAGCATGTCGATGGACTGGCGGGCTCCGAGAAGGTCGACCTGGGGCTGCTGGCCGGGTTCGGCACCGCCGCCTAGCTGCATGATGGCCTGCATGTACACGGACTGGACGAGGCGCTCGAAGCTCATCTCGGGCATGCGTTCCATGCCGGGGTTCTGGGCGCGGATGGCGGTGTCGAGGCGGTCGATGGTGGCCTCGTACGCGCGGGCTGCCTGGTCCATCTGCTCGGCCGTGGGGGGCGGAGGAAGTTGGTCGTCGGTCGGCTCGGCTGGTGCCTGGGGTGTGGGGTTGGGGACGGCTTGCGGGCCGGATTTGGGGACGGCGTGCGAGGCGGAGGAGAACTCCTCGGGTGTGGTGTCGCGGGGTGGACGAGGCTCGGAGGGAGCGGCGTCGGGGCGAGGCTCGCCTTCGGAGGTGAACTTGCGGCGGTCGTTGACTACGAAAGGTTTGTCGGCCATTTTATTTCTCGATTTCTTTGGATGCTCGGGGAGGTAGAAGCAAAAGCCTTGACGCAAAGTTGGCAAAGTCTAACGCTAAGTTTCGCGAAGTAAGGGGCTTTGGTTATTGTCGCTCAGGTTGATGGCGTTGGGTGGCGGTGCCGCCTTCGAAGGTTAGCGGTTGCTTGCGGTCGAGGGCTTCGCGGCGGGCGTAGCCGAGGGCCAGGATGCGGTCGCCTTCGGGGAGCGGAATGAGGGCTGCCGAGGTGATTTCGCCGGCTGGTTTGCCTTCGGAGGTGAGTGGGGCTGGGAGCGATGTTGGGAGCGCGGATAGCTCGAAGGTGGTGAAGGTGCGGTGGACCTGGCCGCGCGATCGGATGCGCTCTACGATCTCCTGGCCGAGGTAGCAGCCTTTGGCGAAGTGGAGGGCGTGGGTCTGGTTCGTTTCCTGGGGGAGGTCGCGGTCCCGGATGTCCTGGCCGAAGCGCGGTTGGCCGGAGAGGATGCGGTAGGCTTCGAGGGTTTCGGGGGAGAGGGTGGTGACGGCGTCGGCATCGAAGCCGATCTGGATGGCTGCGATAGCTTCGGGGCTTGCCCAGATTTCGTAGGCTGGCACGAGCGGGTCTCGCTGTGCGAAGACGATCACGGGCATGCCGCTGTAGATGGCGCGGGCCATGTGGAGTGCGGCTGGCGTGGGGAGCGAGAGGGAAGTGAGGCGGGCGCCAGCGTTGGGTCCGATTAGGAGAAGGGCTCGCTGGTCGTCCATGATGGGCAGCAGTTCGACGTCGTCCATGATGATGAAGCAATCAAGGTGCTGCTGGATGGTGGCGATCTGGGCGATATCGCTTTCGAGAAGAAATTCGTCGGCTTCGGTGTCGCGGTAGATGGTGCAATCAGCCTGGATGCGGCCCTGGGCGTTGAGGAGGAAGTTGTAGTTGCCTTCACCGGGGGCTAGCGACTGGATGGAGTTGGTGACCATTCCGTTTAGCCAGCGAGTTGCGTCCGAGCTGGTGATGCGGAGGAAGGCGCGGTCGTCGAGGGGGAAGATGGCGGCGTTGGTGAGGATGGCGGCTAGATCGGATTTTGCGGTGTTTGGCATGATTTTAGGCCCCTACCCCAATTTTCGCGCAAAGTCTTGACATATAGGGAGTTAGGCGGGTACTTCGTTTGTAAGTGCTGATTCTGAAGGGGTTAGGCGGGGACCTGGTTTTTTGGCACGGCACTTCTTTTCTGAGTCTATTGTAGCGATTTGTGTGGACAGTTTTCTGCCTTGAGGGCGCGGGCAGAATGCGGTGCTCCTTCGCTGCGCTTGAGGGAGAAGCGAAGAACGAGGAACCGCTATCGCAATGGCAGAACGCAGATTCCCTTCGGGAATGACAAACAAGAAACGTACACTGATAGAGGTGCGCTGAAGCGCGGAGGGTCA
>CAZZYB010000204.1:0-7105 GCA_964658125.1 uncultured Acetobacteraceae bacterium
ACGACGCCGCCACCGGCTCCTACACCATCCCCGTCATGGTCACCGCCAACGGCACCACCACGACGACCAACCTCACTGTAGTGGTGCAGTAAATTCAAAGGCCCGTCCATCGCGAACCAGCGATGAACGGGCCTCTTTTCCTTTTCGTTGTCGCCGAAGGCGGAGGATCTGCTTCTCTACCTCTAGCGCCTACTTCGAATACCACTTCTCCAAGTCCGCGTGCATCATCTTCAACGCATCCACATTCAGATACACCATGTGCCCCGCCGGATAATATCCAAACTCCACATTCCCCTTGATCGAATCCGGCAGCATCATCTGCGCCAGATCATGCTCCGTCCCAAAGAACGGCGTAGCCAGATCGAACCACCCATTCGCCGAAAACACCTTCAGCTTAGGATTCTTCCGCATCGCATCCGCCAGATCGATAGCCGTATCCGGCAGCTCCTGCGCCCCGCCGAACCCTCGCGCACCCGAAGCCCGATGCTTCCAATCCCACGCCATGTTCAACCCCGGCCCCTGCAGCAGGTAAGGCTCGGTGCTCATGTACTTCAACTCGGTCGTCAGATACTCGTGAAACGCCCCGACGTACACGCCGCTGATTCCCGTGTCCGAAGGATCGTACCCCGGAGCCTCGCCCGCAGCATCGACATCAAACCCCTCGAAACGCGCATCATAACGCCCTAAAATCTGCTCATCAGAGCGCAAAAGCTCCTTGCGAAAACGCGTCGGCTGAATCCGCAGCTTCGATTCCTTCACATACGCCACACTCAAACCCGTAAATCCTGCGACCTTGTTGGCCATCGCATCGAACTCCGCCGCAGGCAGACGGTCCCCCTGCTCCAGCGCCTCCAGGTAAGGTCCCCGCGCAAACTTGCGCGCCTGTTCGACAAAGTCCTTCATCTCCCCCTTATGCGGCACCTTGTTGTAGTGCCACGCAATGGCCGCGTAGCTAGGCAGATACGTAATCGGCTCAATATCATAGCCCGGAGCCCGCATGTAGTAGTTCAGGATCGACGACAGCAGCGTCACGCCATTGAACGCAATTCCATCATTGTTCAGAGCCGCCACCAAGGCCGCCGACCGAGGTGTTCCGTAGCTCTCGCCAAACAAATACTTAGGCGAACCCCACCGCTGGTTCACCGTAATGTACCGCGTAATGAACTTCTCAAACGCCTTCACATCCTGATCGACGCCCGCAAAATCCTTAGCGGTCCCCTTACCTACAGCCCGCGAAAAGCCACACAGCGGCGCATCGATAAACACCAGGTCGCTCTTATCAATCAAGCTGTATTGGTTCTGAACCCAATCATAAGGCGCCGGCCCCGTAGCCTGCGGACTCGCCGTAATAACCCGGATCGGCCCGACCGACCCCATATGCAGCCAGATCGTCGCCGACCCCGGTCCACCGTTGTAAAGAAACGTCACCGGCCGAGACTTCGCCGACACACCATCTTCCGTATACGCCACGTAAAAAATGCTGCTGTTCGCCTTATCGTTATCGTCCTTGATCAGCAGGTTCCCAGCCGTCGCGGTGTAATGAACCGTCCGCCCACCGGCAGTCCAGTCGTGCTTGGTCTCAGCCTTCGTCTCCGGAGGAATCGGGATCGACGTCTCCGCATTCGGCGCAGGCTCGTTCGCCTGCCGAGTCTCAGTACCCGGTTCGGTATTGCGCCGCGTACGCGCCTGCGGGTCCTGTGCGAACGAGGTTGACGCAAGAGCAAGCAGCAATCCGCTCAACGCAATAGACGAAGTCTTCAATCTGGCCTCCGATGGCATGAATCTAGTGTGATTCCATACTAGACGACACCTCGCGGGCCAAAGTCTCACGCCGGCTTCTTGCGAGGCGGCACGTAGTGAAAACGGATCAAATAAATCTTCTCGCCCTTCCCATGCTTCGCCACTTTCAGCAGATCCAGCACTCCCAGAAACCCCGATGCCAGCGCCAGCTGCGGTGTGATGTCCGGAAACCCGATCATCTCAATCGAATCCACCTCGATCTCACCTTCCTCCATGCGATACCGTTTGCCCACACTCACACGCGGGCTCAGCCAGAACCGGACGGAAGCCGTAATCTCTCCCCGCCGAACCCCATCGCGAAGGCGTTTGGTGAACATCATAGGGACAATTTACTCGAAGCCGCGCACCCTCAGCGGCGCGTCCACAGGCTCTTGGGGCATCCTTCTTTTACACAACGCCATCTTCTTGAGCAAGCGAACTTCCGTCCACCCCAACGCTGCGAGGCACCCGTGAGTCCATGTACCGAAGTAGAAGAGTTAGAAGCCGAGACACCAGCGTCTCCGCTTGAAAAAGAAATCAGCCGCCGCAGCTTCATTGCGGCCTCCGGTGTCCTCACTGCAGGAGTAGCCGCCGGCCTTCCCGCCTCTCTCTCCGCACAGGAAGCCCACGCCAGCGCCGGGCAAACGTTGCCCATCACCCTCTCCATCAACAAACAATCGCGGCAGCTGACAGTCGACACCCGCACTTCGCTCCTCGATCTCCTGCGCGAAAACCTTGACCTGACCGGCAGCAAAAAAGGCTGCGACCACGGCCAGTGCGGAGCCTGCACAATCCTCCTCGACGGCCGCCGCGTAAACTCCTGCCTCACCCTGGCCGTCACCGCCCAGGGCGCAGAGATCACCACCATCGAAGGCCTCGGCACACCCGACCACCTCCACCCCTCCCAGGCCGCCTTCCTCGAACACGACGGCTTCCAATGCGGCTACTGCACCCCCGGCCAGATCTGCTCCGCCACGGCCCTGGTCGACGAAGTCAAACGCGGCGAACTCTCCCGTGTCAGCTTCGAATCGGGTAATCTCTCTCACCCCGCCCCGTCCGACAGCGAAATCAAAGAACGCATGTCCGGCAACATCTGCCGCTGCGGAGCCTACCCCAACATTGTCGCCGCAGTCCGCGCTCTAACCACCGGAGGTGCCGCTTGAACCCGTTCTCCTACCAACGCGCCACCGCCCCCGACGCCGCAGTCCACGCCGCCCTTCCGCACGACGCAAAGTTCCTCGGTGGCGGCACCAACCTCATCGACCTCATGAAGTACAAGGTCGAGCACCCCACCACGCTCATCGACGTCAACCACATCGGCCTCGACAAGGTCGAGCAGTCCAACGGCGGCGTCCGCATCGGAGCCTCCGTCAAAAACACCGACCTCGCCAACCACCCCCTCATCGTCCAGCAATATCCCGTGCTCTCCCAGGCCCTCCTCAACGGCGCCACCGTCCAGCTGCGCAACATGGCCACCACCGGCGGCAACCTCATGCAGCGCACCCGCTGCTACTACTTCATGGACACCGCTTTCCCCGCCTGCAACAAGCGCGTGCCCGGCTCCGGCTGCGCAGCCATCCAGGGATTCAACCGTATCCACGCCATCATTGGCCAGACCGACGAAGGCCCCAAATCCCCGCACACCTGCATCGCCACCAACCCCTCCGACATGAACGTAGCCCTCGCCGCCCTCAACGCCACCATCGAAGTCCAGGGCCCCAAAGGCAAGCGCAGCATCCCGATCCACGACTTTCACCGCCTTCCCGGCACCACACCCGAAGTCGACACCACCCTCCGCCCCGGCGAACTCATCACCGCCGTCCTCCTACCCCCAAGCCGCTTCGGCAAAAACTCCTGGTACATCAAAGCCCGCGACCGCCAGTCCTACGCCTTCGCCCTCGTCTCCGTAGCAGCGGGCCTCGAACTCGACGGCCAGACCATCCGCTCCGCCGGCCTCGCGCTCGGTGGAGTAGCTCACAAACCCTGGCACTCCCCCGAAGCCGAGCGCGCCCTCACCGCCCAGCCCGCCACCCCCGAAACCTTCCGCAAAGCCGCCGACATCGCCCTCACCGGAGCCAAAGGCTACGAGCACAACGCCTTCAAAATCGAATTAGCGAAACAGTCCATCGTCCGCGCGCTGACGATCGCCGCCAAAGGAGTCCAGGCATGATGCAGGAAGACACAAAAGCGGCCCAGACGCCGAAGCAGCTCAACCATCGCTACGACGGCATCGCCAAAGTCACCGGCACCGCAAAATACGTCGCCGAATTCCGCGAGCCTTTCCCCAAGCAGGACCTCGTCTACGGCCTCATCGTTCAGTCCACGATCCCCTCCGGCACGGTCGCGTCCATGGACCGCACCGCCGCCGAAAAATCCTCCGGCGTCATCGCCGTACTCACGCCCTTCAATGCCCCCAAGCTCCCCGTCCCGCCACCGCAGCAGCCCGCCCGCCGCTCCCTCACCGTCCTCCAGAACGCCGACGTCAACTACAACGGCCAGCCCATCGCCCTCATCATCGCGCGCTCCATTCCCGAAGCCTCGCACGCCGCCGACCTCCTCAAAATCCGCTACAAGGAAACCCCCGCCAAGCTCGATTTCCACGGCCGCCAATCCGAAGCGCGCCTCCCCAAGCAGCCCGGCAAAGAGCCCCCCACCAACCATCGCGGAGACCTCGCCGCCGGCATGGCCAAAGCCACCGCCACCATCGAAAACACCTACACCACCCCCATCCAGAACCATAATCCCATGGAGCCGCACGCCACCATCGCCTGGTGGGAGGGCGAAAAGCTCAACCTCTACGACACCACCCAATACATCTCCGGCACCAAGCAATCCATCGCCCGCCTCTTCCAGATTCCGCTCGACGACGTCCACGTCCAATGCCCCTACGTAGGTGGAGGCTTTGGCTCCAAGGGCTCCATGTGGTCCCACGTAGCGTTAGCCGCACTGGCCTCCAAACTCGTCAACAAACCCGTAAAGATCGTCCTCGGCCGCGAGCAGATGTTTGGCCCCGTCGGCCACCGCCCCACCACCGTCAACAAGATTAAACTGGCCGCCACTGCCGACGGAAAAATCACTGCCATCCAGCATGACGTGGTCATGGACGGCTCGGTCATGGAGGACTTCACCGAGCACTCCGCCAGCCCCACGAAGATGCTCTACGCCACGCCCGCTCTGCAGGTCTCTGAAAAAATCGTCGAAATGAACATCGGCGTCGGCACCTTTCAGCGCGCGCCGGGCGAAGCCCCCGGAACCGCTGTCCTCGAGATCGCGATGGACGAGCTAGCAGAAAAACTCAACATGGATCCCCTCCAGCTCCGCATGGTCAACTACGCCGAGAAGGATCCCGGCAGCGACAAGCCCTGGACCTCCAACAACCTCAAAGAGGCGTACACCCAGGCGGCCGCCCGCTTCGGCTGGTCCAAACGCGGAGCCCCCGGCTCCATGTCAGAAGGCGACAAGCTCATCGGCTACGGCATGGCGACCGCCACTTACCCGGCCAACCGCTCCGCTGCGCAAGCAACGATCCGCATCCTCCCCGGCGGTCGCGCCTGGGTAGGCTCCGGCACGCAGGACCTCGGCACCGGCATGTACACCGTCATGGCCCAGACCTGCGCCACCGCCCTTGGCATCGACCCCACCATGGTCGAAGTCAAACTAGGCGACTCGACGCTTCCCAAGGCCCCGGTCTCCGGAGGCTCGCAATCCACCGCCTCCGTCGGTCCCGCCGTTGCCGACGCCGCCTCCCAGGCTAAGCTCAAACTAGCCGAACTCGCCATCGCCCAGACCGACTCTCCCCTTCACGGCCTCATGACGGCTGACCTCGACTTCAAAGAAGGCCACCTCATCTCCAAAAAGAACCCGAGGAAATCCGACTCCATCGCCGACATCATGTCCCGCAACGGCGACAAACCCATTGAAGCCCAGGGCTCCGCCGAGCCCAGCGAAAGCAAAGACTCCATGTCCTCGCACTCCTGGGGCGCCGTCTTCGCCGAAGTCGCCGTAGACAAGCACACCCACATGGTCGAAGTCCGCCGCGTCGTCGCCACCTACGACATCGGCACCATCCAGAACCAGAAAACCGGCATCAACCAGCTCCAGGGCGGCATCGTCTGGGGCGTAGGGTTCGCGCTCCACGAAGAAACTCTCATCGACCCCGTCTACGGCCGCACCGTCAACGAAAGCCTCGCCGAGTACCACGTCCCCGTCAACGCCGACATCGGCACCCTCGACGTCACCGTCCTCAACATCGCCGACACCAAATTCAACCCCCTCGGCGCCCGCGGCATCGGCGAAATCGGCAACACCGGCTCCATGGCGGCCATCGCCAACGCCATCTACAACGCCACCGGCAAACGCGTCCGCGACTACCCCATCACCCCCGACAAACTAATGCGCGCATAGCCTTCCCCCGAATATGTCATCCTGAGCGCAGCGAAGGACCTGCTTCTCGCCCGCAGCGGCACAAATCCGGGTGGCCCATCCTTCGCGCACTCTGCGAAGGGTGGGTATCGCGCAAAGCGCGACCGCTCTCTACTAACACCCAAACAAACCTGTCATCCTGAGCGAAGCCGAAGGACCTGCCGCCCTGTCAGCACCACCACGCAAGCCCGGACCTTTCTACCTCCGCCTCCTTGCCTACAGGCTCCGCAATAGGCAAACAATATGCGAAACTAGCCGAAGGCGATGCCCACCTCCGCACCAACCCGAACCCTCCCAGCCATCCTCCACGAGGTCTTCGGCCACCGCGACTTCCGCCCCCACCAGCAGCAAGTCTGCGAAGCCGCCGCATCCGGTAAAGACGTCCTTCTTGTCATGCCCACCGGAGCCGGCAAATCCCTCTGCTACCAACTCCCCGCGTTAGCCCTAGGCGGCACCGCCCTCGTCATCTCCCCGCTCATCGCGCTCATGGACGACCAGTCCAGCAAGCTCGAACAGCTAGGCCTCCGCGTGGCCACCATTCACTCCGGCCGAGACCGCGACGCCTCCCGCCAGGCCTGCCGCGACTACCTCAACGGCGACCTCGACTTCCTCTTCATCGCCCCCGAGCGCATGCGCGTCCCCGGCTTCCCCGAGATGCTAGCCAAGCGCAAACCCGCGCTGGTCGCCATCGACGAAGCCCACTGCATCAGCCAATGGGGCCACGACTTCCGCCCCGACTACCGCACCCTCGGCCAGCACCTCCCCGCCCTTCGCCCGGCCCCAATCATCGCGCTCACGGCCACGGCCACCCCCACCGTCCAGCGAGACATAGCCCACCAACTCAACCTCCAGTCCCCCGGAATCTTCATCACCGGCTTCCGCCGCCACAACCTCGCTGTAGAAG
>CAZZYB010000205.1:0-1977 GCA_964658125.1 uncultured Acetobacteraceae bacterium
GACTTTCCGCTGTAAATTCCGAGCAGCAAGGTTTCGTCACCGGACGGAACTCCATAAGCTCGACGCGTGTGCCATCGGGATCATAGAGATTGGCTTGCCACTTGCCGTCTTTACCCATTTGCGGACCGTCATGTCGAGGGCTGAGGCGGTCGTCACGGATGAGGATCGTGACGGCAGCTTCCATGTTCGACACTCCCAGCGAGAAATGATTCAGCACACCCAACTGTCGCTCATCAACATGGTTCAAAGGGGTGTCGGAGCCATCGCCCACCATCATGTATTCGAGCCAATCGTGCCCATCAGGAACTTGCTGCGATATCCAATCGACATGCCCGGGCTGCATCGCACCGAACCAATACGGCTTAAATCCCAGAACCGCGCGGTAGAAGCGGTCCTCTGCTTCGCGCTGATGCACCAGGTATCCAACATGGATGATGCGGCTGGAAATCGGCGCGGCGGTTTTCAAGGAGACAGACGCCTTGCCGCGCTGGATGAACCTCACCAGGTTTCCTTCCGGATCGCTCACTTCGAACCACTTGCTTCCGTCGGTCGCTGTGCGAAGCTCCGAAGGTGAGAATGCTCCGTGACTCGCAATATAAAGCCGCAGCGCCGCGGCATCGACCGTGTTGTAAGCAACGCACCTCATGCGGCTGATGGTGTGTTCAGCAGGCAGCGGAACCACCTCGACGAACTGCGACGAACTGAAGTAGTACCGAGTGCCTGTCGGATCCAGCGGGTCGGGCCCCCGGATCGCGCCCAGGATGTGGCCGTAGAAGTTATCCGAGGCAGCCAGATCGTGAGCGAAGACGCACATGTGGGAGATCCCAGTGATCGCGGGTCTCACCTGCTGTGCAAACGCTGCGGAGGTCACGCAGGCCACAGTCAACATCGATCGAATCGCCAGCTTGAGAGTCGTCGTCATTCAGTCCCCCTCCACGCGGCCGTAGCGCGCAGCATTTCGTTACTTCTTCTTCAGGCCCAAGGCTTCAACGGTTGCCGGGTCGGGCTTTCCGGGCTGCCCCTCTTGCCTCACCACTACGCCAAAGCTGCCATGATAGTCCCACATGGCCCATCCAATCCCGTCGGCCTCGAGAGCTGCCCGAACATCATGGATCCAGGCGTTGCGCGAGACCGGATCGACCGCTTCGCGATAGACGCCGAACTCATTGCAGAGCAGCGGCACGCGATTAGCCGTGCCCCAGGCCGCAGCTTCGTCGATCAATGCGCGTATGCGCTGAGCATTCCAGTGATCGAGCCAGTAAAGTTCCAAGTCGTGACGGTTCGCAGCGTCCGGAACTTCCTTCAGCAGCTCCTTCATAGTGATTTCGGTCGGCGGATACGGGAGACCGCTGGTGTAACGCCACCACGTCGATCCCCAGCCAGCACCTTGATGCGTAAACGTATGCGGATCGTAGAAATGGAAGTTGTAGATCACATTGCCATCGGCAAGAGGGTGCTGTGTGAAAAGGTCCGCCGTGTCCGAGTAGTTCGGCCCGGTGGCGATGATGGTATTTCGCGGCGCCACCTCGCGGATCGCCGCGGCCACCCGGGCCTGAATGCCCGACCAGCGATAAGGATCGTGCTCCTCAGGCTCATTCATCACTTCGAAGAAGACCCGCTCCGGATCACGTCCCGCATAGTGCGCCGCCAGCTTCCGCCAGAGGATCGTCAAGCGATCGACAGCCTCGTTATTTGTCCGGAGCTGCAGCTTGTACGGCTCTTCAGGATGCAGATCGACCTGCACTGCAAGCCCCTGGGCCAGCATGCTGTCGAGCGCATGATCAAGGCGGCCCATGAATTCTGCATTCAAGCCGTCCTTGCCCTGCGGATACTTTTCGAGGGGCGTCGCATCAATGCTCAACCGGATATTATCGAAGCCCATCGTGGCGATCAAGGCGATGTCCGCATCGTCCGTTTCCCTCTCGGTGTGCTGCGCCGAGTAATCGTTCGCCGATTGCGAAAACCAATGAGAAACGT
>CAZZYB010000205.1:1987-7105 GCA_964658125.1 uncultured Acetobacteraceae bacterium
GCCCGCGCAAAGGCAACCTTCAACTCCGCTGAGCGGTCTCCGGCCTGAGCGGACGCAACAGGCAGGCTCCCCACCAGGAGGGAGACGGCAAGGCATCTAGCGAACAGGTGCATGTTGAAACTCCAATTCCTGCCTATTCACTGTCCGCGCAAATGGAAGGAGACAGTCCCGGTAATCATAGCCGGATCGATGGCCTCGCTGTAAAAACATACGGCAGCCGTCCGCAGCTGCCGTATGCATTGTCAGGCGTGACTATTTGACTGCGACACTCATCGTGAAGGGTATCGAGACCTGATTATGGTTTCCATACACTGTGACCGTGGTTCCCGGCTGCGACCCTGGAACCACCTTGCTGCCCGTCTGTTTCGCTGTGACGGTCACGGTGTACGTACCGGTTGGGGTGGTGAGGATCGGGGCTGCGCTCAGTTGTTTTGAGCTGCAGGCGGTCACTCCAGCCATTAGGCCGCCGCAGAGCATCACGGACACTGCTGTCAGCACCAGGCCCTTCAAGGAGCGCTTCCTGCGGACGGCCAGGCCCATCAATCCCAAGCCGAACAGCATCGCAAACGTCGTCTCGCTCGGATGCGTACCCAGGCTCGCTGACGTTCCCACCGCTACGTTGGTGTTGACGGTCATCAGGACTGTTCCGGCCTTGGTCGGCGTCACAGCGGTGGAGTTCGGGTCCGATGGATCGGGCGTTGGATAGCTGAACGTGCACGAAGCGTGCGCCGGTAGATTGTCGCACTCAAGCTCAACCGGCAGAGAGTAATTGTTCAGGTTTCCGTTCACACCGGTAACGCCATATCCAAGCAGAGACGTCACCGTCAGCGTCGCGGATGCGGTCGATCCTGCACTGACGCTGATGGAAGCGGGGTTCGAAGTGATCACCACCATCGGATTGCGCAGGGCGATCAGGGTCACGGGTGTACCCGTCACCGAACCGTAGTTGGGATCGTTATAGACAGGTGCGAAGGTGTACGAGGTCAAGATGTTGGGTATCTGCGTGTTGCTGGTATCAATGGTGAAGCATTCGCTGGCGAAGGGTGCCGTGCCATCGGCGTTCACGTTGATGGTCGCTGCCGGGCATGCCGGGCTCCCGCTCGCAGTGAGGTAACTCACTGTCCCGTAGTTGTATCCGGTAAGCGTGCCCTTGGCGTTGTAGATGGGGATCCCGACAAGAGGATTGCCATCGGCTGCTTTCACGAGGACCGGATAGTGATAGTAGAAGGGAGTCTGACTTCCATCGTAGGGCTCTTGGGACCCGGTACCGCTCGCCAGAACGTAGATGGGAACGGTAGATGCCGCAGGCTGTGTGAGGGTCACAACGCCGGGGGCTATGGTCACCGAACTTGAGGCGGACGAAGTGCCGTACACCCGGTCGCCTATGTAGTTCGCCGTGAATGTGTAGGGACCCACCAGCAGTTCGGTTGAACTGAACGTAACCGTGCCGTTGTTGAGCGGCAAAGTGGTGCTTACGGGCGAGGTGAGCCCATTGCCCGTGATGACGAGGTTTACGTTGCCGGTCGGTACCGGCGAGGTTCCCGTTTTCGGAGTAACGGTTACTACTATGGGTGCGTTCGTTACAGTCGGTTTGATCGCAGTAAACGAAGTAGCAGAGCCCGCCAGTGCAGCGCCCACACCGGTGACACTGATGGTGACCGGCGTGTACACGCCGTCGCTCTGCACAGTTAGCTGAGCGGAGAGCTTACCTTGATCGCCTGGCCCAGGATTGAAGGTGATGGTCGCCGTACAAGAGGCGCCAACCGCGATGGGCGCGCCGATGCAGGTGGTCGCAGTCTCCGTGTAATCCGCTGTGCTGGAGAAGCCCGTAATGTTCAGCGGGGCAATTCCATCGTTGAGGATGGTGGCAATTGCGGTTAGCGTCGATGTGGTGGTGCTCAAGGTGCCGAAGTTGAGCGAACCGTTGGAGTTGTTGATGAAGTCCACGTTCAACGCTGTTCCGTCGACCACGTACGCATTCCCTGTCGCGTCAACGGCAACCGATGTCGGATACGTGACACCGCTCGCTATCGTGATCTGGTGGGAGGGATTCAATACCCCGCCTTCGTTGGGAACCCGGACGGTTCCGCCCGTAGAGGAGATGTAAACCGCACCCGAAGCATCGACCGCGAGGCCATTTGCGCCCGATTGCGTGTTGAGGACGGTGCTCTGGTAGCCGAGCGAAGTGATTTCTTTCAAATTCGATCCGTCCGCCACGAAGAGATCGCCGCTGCCGTCGCTCGCTATGGCACTCAACTGCGTGAAGCCGCCAAAGGTCGTTTGCGCTATGCTGTCCACGATGCCTCGAAGCTCCACGACACGTTGGTTATCGGGGTCAGCAACGAAGACATCCCCGACATTGTCGGCGGCGAGCATCAGGTGACTGCCCAATCCGGTCATGAGCGTGACCTGACCGGCCGCGTTCAGGGCGGCTCCAACGTAAGGAACTTCAACAACGTTACCGCTGTCTGCGATAAACACGTTGCCCGCACCATCTACTGCCACGCCCGTGGGCGCTGTGAGTCCTGTTCCGATGCTCACCGGTGTTGCCGCAGTCCCTGAACCTTTGGCATACACGAGCACCTTGCCGAGCCCGCTGTCAGCAACGTAGATGTTGCCCACTGCGTCGGCTGCGACCTGGCTGGGGGTTTTCAAAGATGCTCCAACTACGGACTCGGTAGCTGGGGCCACAAGAGTTGCCGATCCCTGGCCGACTCCGTGCAGCAATGTTCTCGCGAGCACAGTGCCCGTGGCGTCCAACATGACCAGATTGGCGGTAATATCGCCTGCGGTATGTGGAGAAAAGGTGACCGGTATCGTGCAGTTGCTGCCGGCGGCATATTTTGTCGTAGTGAATGTTGGGTTACCGTTGGTGTCGAGGATCGGCTTGCCAGTTTTGTCGACTGCGGCCGCGATGCCGCATCCGGCTACGCTGCCGATCGCAAAATCTCCGGGAGTTCCCTCGTCTTCGATCGCGAAGCTCGCAGGAGTGACGGTCCCGCTGAAAGAGTAGTAAACCATTCCCGGTGTAGCACCCGCGGTACCCACAGCGACCGAACCCAACTCAAGCCGTCGCAGGTAAATCTTGATGTCGTCCTTGATGCCCGCAAAACCGTTGGTGGGATAAAACAAGATTCCGTGAGTCTGATCGATGCTTGCGTTGCCAGCCGCCGTCGCTGGCGTCAGGAATACAGTGTGTGCGGGGTTTGGAACGCCGGATTCGAGCGGAACCAGATAGACACCGGTGTTGCCGTCAGCTACGTAGATGTTTCCCGCGCGATCGACGGCCACACCCTGGACACTTGCAAGAGAAGGGTCGATTCGAGTAACGGATGTCTCTCCGGTCAACCCGGTGACGCCGGCTGGAATATATAAGGCACCGGCGTTGCCGGCGTCCTCGGTCCAGTAGAGATTCCCGGTGTCATCGATGGCGACTGTTCTCGCCCTGGCCTTCATCCCGGAAACAATGGCGGTCGCGCTTCCGAAATTTCCAGCTGCGTCGATAGGGACGGTAAAGATCTCAACTCCGCAGCCATTTTCGGTAGCAACCGCCATCACGCCGTTGTTGTTGATCGCGAGGCCCGCGCCTTGGAAGTAATTGCCACAGCTTCCCCCCAGGTTGCCTGCCAGTCCGTTTGCAACGACTTTACGCGGCTGGTCCCAGGCGTGGGTCACCGGATTGTAGGGATACTCGATCAACCCACCGTTGTAGTTGTTATCGAGGTAGATGTTGTTATTCCTGGGATCGATAGCGATACCCGAGTTCGTGAAGCCGCCCGCGATGACCCCCGGCGCCGCAAGCGTTATCTCCGGCCCGCCGTTGCCCGGAAACTCATACAGCCCGTCGGTCTTGAAATCGTAGAGCACAAAGTCGCCGTGGGTGGAAACGGCATTCTGCCAGGGAGCGCCATTGGTTCCTGTATGAGGAACAGCCGCGACGGAGCTCGATACCACCAGCGGTGACTGCGCTGCCGCGCCGGCACAAAGCCAGACGGAGGAGAGCAGGAGCGGCAGCATATAGCCGGAGAGCCGGCGCAACGTTGTAAAGGACGTCGTCAACATGTCATTTCTCCCTGAGGAACTTAACCAAACTTGCAAACCGTTGCACATTTCCTATCGTGGTTTGCGACCGGCTGGACTCCCGAAGATTGCTCTCGCTTCGGAAGCCCTGCCGAGGAATTGTTATTTGACCGTTACCGGTAAGGTGAAGAGCAGCGTTTTCACCGTGCCGTCATGGGGGTCGGTAGCGTATATCCGCACGTTATAGCTCCCGCTCGGAGTGACAACGTGCGGTGCCGGTGGAGTGGTCGTGTAGCCCGAGTTTGTGCAGCCGCTGAGACTCATGACTGTTCCCGCCATTACCAGCAGCATGCAGCCAAGCGTCAGGCCGGCGCGATGACGTCTAGACCTGCGGCTGAAGCCAAGGCCCGCAAGGCCAAGTCCAAGAAGACCCGCGAACAGAATCTCCGACGGCCCGGACTGAACGGCCCCGATGTTCACCGGCAGATTCGAACTGAGTGTCAGGGTTGTCGTCGCGGTGCCTCCCGCCAGGATCTGCACCTGCGGAACATCGAAGGTGCATTGCGAGTACTTCGGCACGGTCGCGTTATCGCAGAAGATATTTGCGCCGCCAAATTCCTTGTTGGTGGCCTCATAACCCACCAGCGATGTCAACGTGAGCACCGTTTGTGCCGGAACACCGGCAGTGACCGTAAGGCTGGGGGGATTAGCCGTAATCAGCAGGCTGGGTGGAAGCACCTGGAAGGTGATGACCGGCGAGGTCGCTCCCGAGAAGTTCTGGTCGCTGCCGTATACGGCGGTGAGAGTGTAGGTGCCGACGGGCAGGTTCCCCGTTGTGAAGGTGGCCTTGCCATTGGCATCCAAGGTCGTCGACGCCTGGGTCGGGTCAGCTACCTTGCTCCCGTTCATGAAGACGACGCTTCCGGTCGGTGTCCCCTTGGTGGAAGCCACGGCGGCTTGCAGCGTCGTGTTCGATCCAAGAGGCACATAGTAAACGCCGAGGACGGGTGTGATGTTTGCGGGTTGCGTAAGGGTCACGGTTGGAGCGGCTTGCGCGACGGTCAGTGTAGTGGTGACCAACCCGCCGCTGAAGTTGCT
>CAZZYB010000206.1:0-7096 GCA_964658125.1 uncultured Acetobacteraceae bacterium
CACCGACCCCGCCTCGCTCAGCGACGGCGGCTACCAGCAGCGCGTCGCCGAAGCACTCGCCAACGCGCTCCTCATCTGGAAGGACCAGGCCCAGCCGCCTACCCGAATCCTTCCACCGCCCCCGCCGCCATCCGCCCCGCCACCGGAGCTCAAGCCATGATCCCCCGCTACCTCCGCATCACCTTCTGGGTCATGAACGGCTGCATCCTGCTCATGGCGATCATCCTCTTCTACGAGCACCAGAGCGCCCGCGACCGCCTCAGCAATCTCGCCGACCAGACCCCCATTGACGCTCCCTATACCGTCTCCGAGCCCATCACACTCGACCTCGCCAACGACGCCGACGGCTCCATCACCGCCACCGAGCGCCAGATGGCCCTGCCTTCCGAAACCACCGCCCGCGCCCGCGCGCTCCTCGAGCATCTCGTAGCCGAGTACGCCCTCCCCGGCTCGCCGCATCCGCTCCAATCGGGCGCCGCAGTAGCCGACGTCTTCCTCGTCGCCCTCCCCATCACCGGCCATGAAGTCGATCCCAATGCCAGCGCCGGCACCACGCCCTCCACCCTCCCGGTCCGCTCGCAAGACTCAGACGCCCTCCAACCCACGGGCCCCGGCGGCGAACTCGCGGTGATCAACCTGCACAGCAGCTTCGTCAACTCCCACCCCTCGGGCGTCGGTGTGGAATCGCTCACCCTGCTCTCCATTCTCGGCACCCTCCACGCGAACCTGCCGCAGATCGAGCACGTCCGCTTCCTTGTCGACGGCCAGCCCCACGAAACTCTCGCCGGCCACGCTGACCTCCTCCGCACCTACCCCACCCGCGACACCACGATGAAGGGCTCAGCCTCCGCCCAATGATCGAGCGGCCCGGCCCCACTATCGGCGTCTTCGACTCCGGCTTCGGCGGCCTTACCGTCCTCCGCGCCCTGCTCCCCCTCATCCCCGGAGCCCATTACATCTACCTCGGCGACACCGCCCGCCTGCCCTACGGCTCCAAATCCCGCGAAACCATCGCCCGCTACGCCGTCGAAAGCGCACGCTTCCTCGAAACCGAGGGCGCAGACCTGCTCGTCATAGCCTGCAACACCGCCACCGCCCTCGCGCTAGACGACATCCGCCAAGCCTGCCGCATACCCGTAGTAGGTGTAATCTCCCCCGGCGCCCAAGCCGCCCACCAAGCCCTCAGCGCCACCCAAACTCTGTCATCTCGACCGGAGCCCGCGCACTTTGCGTGCGCAGTGGAGAGACCTGCTTCCCCCTCCGCCGCTCCCCAAATCCTCGTCCTCGCAACCACGGCAACCATCCAATCCCACGCCTACCGAGACGCCTGCGCCGGCCTCAACCTAACCGCCACCGAAAAAGCCTGCCCCCTCCTGGTTCCCCTCGTAGAAGAAGGCTGGACCGACCACCCCGTCACCCGCAACGTCCTCCGCATTTACCTTTCAGAAGCCCTCGCAGAGTGCTCCCCAAACGCCGTCCTGCTCGGCTGCACTCACTATCCCTTGATCGCCACAGCCATCGAAAACACACTCCGCGAGCTAGGCTCCGCCGCCCTCGTCATCGACTCAGCGCAGGCGACTGCCCGCGAAGTAGCGCACACCCTGAACGTCACCCCCAGCAGTCCGGCAAATGCCACCTTCCAATGCTTCGCCACCGACTCCATCGAAAAATTCCAACGCCTCGGCAGCATCTTCCTAAACCAACCCATCCCCGAAGTAAAACTCCTCGACCTCGGCGGCTAACCCGTCTTCCCATCACTCTTCGCTCTACACTCTTTCCTATGCCCTACCTACTCAAATCCGAACCCGACGTCTACTCCTTCGACGACCTTCTACGCGACGGCGAAACCACCTGGGACGGCATCAAGAACAACCAGGCCCTCATCACCCTCCGCAACATGAAGAAGGGCGAGATGTGCATCATCTACCACTCCAACGAAGGCAAAGCCGCGGTGGGAACCGCCAAGGTCCTCGCCGTAAAGCTCGCCCCACCGGTCCCACCCTCCAAAATGACGACACCCATCGTCCGCCTGAGGGCCGGCAAGCGCCTCAAACGCGAAAAGACGCTCGCTGAAATCCGCGAAGCGCCCGTCTTCAAAGACTCGCTACTCTTCCGCCAGTTCCGCCTCTCGGTCGTACCACTCACCGACGAGCAGTACGACTGGCTTCTCCACGGCTAGCCAGGCGCCCGAGCTCAATAGCTCTGAGCTCCTGACTACCCCCACAACCTCAAACCACTAGGTTCCTCAACAGGCTTACTGGTTCACACCACTGGCCAGGAACCCGCCATCCACCACCATGATCTCTCCAGTAACAAACGAAGCCGCATCCGAGGCCAAATAAATCGCCGCGCCTACCAGCTCTGCGGTGTTCCCAAACCGGTTCATCGGCGTCCGCATCCGCAGTTCCTTGCCGCGCTCGCTCTTATCGAGTAGTTCAGCATTCAGCGCCGTGCGGAAGATGCCGGGGGCAATCGCATTCACCGTCACACCCCTCGCCGACCACTCCACTGCCAGCGACCGCGTCAGCGAGCCGATAGCCGCCTTGCTGGCTGCATAGGCCGCCACTTCCTTCAGCGCCACAAACGTGTTCAGCGAAGCGATGTTGATGATCCGCCCCGACCCGCGCTCCAGCATATGCGGCGCAAAAATCTGGCAGGCCCGCAAGGTTCCAGTAACGTTGGTGTCCATGATGTCCTGCCAGTCGGCCTCGGGAAAATCCACCGTCGGCGCGCGCTTCAACTTGCCCGCACAGTTGATCAGGATGTCCACCTTGCCCCACGCCTTGATCGTCTCATCGAACAAATGCTGCAACGTCGAGCGGTCAGCCACATCGGACGTCAGCCGCAACGACTTGCGTCCCCGACTCTCGATCAGCGTCGCCGCTTCATCCACCTGCTCTGCGCGCCGCGCGCTCGCCACCACGTCGGCGCCCGCCTCTGCCAGCCCCACAGCCATCGCCAGCCCAATGCCGGATGTCCCACCTACTACAACAGCAGTCTTGCCAGTCAAATCGAACAGCGGATGTCCCATCGGATTACTTCCTCTCTCTCGTGAAATCTTGTCTGTTGCATGATGCAGCGACCGGAAATGCGTCGGTTCAAACCTCGCCAGAATGCGTTCGACAATCTGATCAGGCGACCGATCGTTTACCACTCGAAACGCATCATCCGGAGTCTCCAAGGTAGCCAGCTGGCTATCCAGCAACTTCGGATTCATGTACTCATGGTGCCGGTGTTCCAACCGCTGCTTGATCAGTTCCTTCGACCCATCCAGAAACACAAACTCGATTGGTGTAGCGATCCCGCTCTTCAGCACATCGTGGTACTTCTCCTTCAACGCCGAACAGGCCAGCACGCCATTGGTCTGCTCCCGGTCCCACTTCCTCAGCAACCGGTTCAGCAGACGCAACCACGGCAGTCGATCCTCGTCCGTCAGCGCATGACCGGCAGCCATCTTCTGCTTCAGCAGCCGCGGAAAATAATTGTCCGCGTCGGCAAAGACCCAGCCCACGCGTTCGGCCAGGCACATACCGATAGTCGTCTTCCCGGAACCGCTTACGCCCATCAAAATCACGATCATCGCGTTCACCGGCCGGACAAATAAACGAGTGCGCCGTTACCAGCGCACTCGCCACAATCTACCGCTGAATTCGCGCCGACCCACCGCTCGCAAACGCCACCACCTGGTCCAGCGTCGCCATCGTCGTATCGCCCGGGAAGGTTGTCATCAGCGCTCCATGCGCCCATCCGAGGTTGATCGCCTGCTGCGGTGTCTCGCCATTCAGCAACCCATAAATGAACCCCGATGCAAACCCATCGCCTCCGCCTACGCGATCCAGCACATTCAGTTCGGTGGTCGGAGCGAACACAGCCTCGCCGTTGATCCACGCCACCGCGCTCCAGCTGTGGTGGTTCGTCGTATGCACATGCCGCAGCGTGGTCGCGACAACCTTGGTCTTCGGGAAACGCTTGACCACGTGCTCCATCATCGCCAGGAACGCGCCCGTATCCAGCTTCGATCCCGAAGCCTTATCAAGCTTCTCCGCATCCGGCCCCGCAAATCCGAGACCCTTCTGCAGATCCTCTTCATTGCCGATCAGCACGTCAACATTGTCAACAATCTCGCCCAGGATCTTATGCGCCCGCGCCATGCCACCTTGCGGCTTCCACAGCTTCTCGCGATAGTTCAGATCAAACGACGTGATCACACCCGCCGCACGCGCCGCCTGCATCGCCTCAATCACCAGCGCCGAAGTCGTCTCAGACAGCGACGAAAAAATCCCACCCGAATGGAACCAGCGCACGCCGCTCGCGAACATTTGCTTCCAGTCAAAGTCACCCGGCTTCAGCAGCGCCGCGGCCTCATTCGCGCGGTTGTAGAACACCACTGGAGCACGCACACCCAGCCCCTGATCGCTGTACACAGTCGCCATGTTCGGCCCATGCACGCCGTCATGCGCAAACTTCTTGTAAAAGGGCTTCACACCCATGCCACGCACCCGCTCCGCAATCAGAGCGCCCACGGGATAATCAACCATCGCGGTCGCTATGCCAGTCGTCTGCCCAAACGCGTCCGCCAGGTTAGCCGCAACGTTGAACTCACCGCCTGAGACATGCACCGCCAGCGTATGCGCCTTGCGAAACGGGATGATGCCGGGATCGAGGCGGTTGACCAGCGCCCCCAGTGAAAGTAAATCGAGCGATCCCTTTTCCTTGATGGTGAAACCTAAATCCACAACTGCCTCCATATAATTCGCACTTCATACACAATTAGTCTAACGTCCAAACGGCCTGCTAACTCTATTCCTGCCCGTGCTATGTTGGAAAGCCTAGACCCCAAGAAAGATCGGCTTGATGTGCCGCTCGAACAGGTTCTCAGTCACGTTCTTTGCAATCACGTCCTCGTTCGCTTCGAGGGCCGAAAGATACCGCGGCCCCATCTTCGCCGCCACCTTGAACCCAACATGCAGCAACTGACGCAGGCTCGAATTGTAAGCCGGATTCGACTGGTCATGGCGCAGCGCCGACGTGTACTGCTCGCTCGTCCAGCCATCCACTTCCTCAGGCTTCGGGAGCTTCGCATCATCGATATCGATCACCGTCGCATACGGCGCGCGCAGTTCGTCGGAGTGCGCATAAGCCTCGCGATAAACTTCCTTCGCAATCGCCAGCCCTTCACCGCCAGACTCCGCCAGCCCGATCAGCTCCTCCAGCCAGTTTGTCCCGGCCGTCTTCAAATGCACGCCCGCGCCAAACTTCTTCACTCCGTCATGGATCGCCTTGTAGATCGAAAACTTATCCGACCCCGAGTGCACACTCAGCTTCAAATTATCCGGAAGTCCGTAAGTCTTGATCGCAAACGCAATCGCTGCCAGGTCTTCCTCGAACTCCTTCGTGAACTGCGGCACATCGCCAACATAGTCCACACCCTTGTTGAACCGCCCCGTAAACTTCGGCGCAATCGTCTGAATCGGAATCTTCTCGTCAGCAATCGCCGCCAGAATAATCAGCAGCTCCACCGGCGTCTGCGGGAAGTCCGTCTCGTCCATCGAAACTTCCGGCACAAACTTGCCCTCGCCCTTCTTCTCGACGAGGTACCGGTAAATCTTCCCCGCATCCTGCACCGCAGCCAAAAACTTGTTCGCCACACCCCTCACAAACGCCGCATCCGTCTTGAACGGCTCAGCGATGTGCGGAATGACAACCTCGCCCACCAGCTCCGGATGCCGCGCCACGAACGCATCCACGTCCTCCGGCTTCGCAGCCTTGCCAATCTCATCCGCCACATCGAGAGTGAAGAAATCGCACGGCTCAATAAAGCGGTCCACAGTCTTCAAATTGATGTGATCCGCATCCAGAAAGTACGGACTCTTCCAGCCGAGTTCCTTCACCGCAAGGTCCGCCTGCTCGCGCGTCTTGCTCGGCTCTGACCCGATGATGTTGTGCTCGCGATTGGACTTATTCCAAACCGGCACCACCTCGATACCCGCGTCAGCGGCCTTGATGCAAGCCGCCAGTTGCGCCTTGGCCTGGTGAGCAAAACGGTCACCCACACCTACAGAAAACTTCGGAAGCTTCAGTCCTTCAATCATCATTCTCTCCACTTGCAATCAAATCTCTTGTTTAGCAACGCTCCACAGCATACCTAGGACAAGTAAGACAGCGCAACTACGCCCGTCTGACCGATTAGACAATCGCGTGACATCTCCGCCTCAGAGCCCCCGTTCAGCCCCCAAACCGCTCCTCGTAGGCCCACAGCCCCAATCCGGGGTTGGAGATGTAGAAAATCTCCTCCCCATCCACCACGTTCCAGCCGTCCTGTAGCTTCTCGGGATCGTACTTTGCCGTGTACTCGGCCAGATCACCGTACAGGTAATGCACGCTCTCAATCTCTTCCCGAGTCAGATGTCCCGGGCAATAGCGAATCGTAAATCGCCCCTCGCTTGACCCATGAATCAAGTGCGCCGCCGCACTCAAATTCCCCGCCAGGTCAGCATCGTTTTTCACCGCCTCCAACGTCGCCGGAGTCCCGCAATACCCATACTTCCGAATCAGCGTATCGATCTGCTTATCCTCGCCAAACTCATGCACCTCGGGCGCCAGCACAATCAACTCGGCATCATCCGCCAGCGCCATTCGAGTCCGATACACGCTCTTGTTCCCCAGCCACGTCGAATGAAATTCATGCGGATCGAGATACACGACAGCCTTCTTGATCTCCCGATCCATCATCAGGAAGTTGCACTTCAAACTCAGCGCTGCGGCCAGCTCAAAGCACTCCGTATCGTCCCCTATGTACATCCCCCGCATCACAAGTTCGCCCTTCCCATTCTTGTTGACCACAGTCTGCACGTAGACAATCTGCGGCATCAGGTGCCCAAACTTCTCACTCGCGTAATTCAGCACCCGCCGCACCGGTGTATCGGCCCGCCCCATCATCCGTTCCATGCCATAAACCGCGCCCAGAAAATGCGAGCGGTGAATCCCCATCACCCCACCCGTCCCCACAAAAATATTCTTCGACCCATTCGCAAATCCCACCACCTCATGCGGCACCACCTGCCCAATGGACAGGATCAGATCATGCCCGCCATCG
>CAZZYB010000207.1:0-7085 GCA_964658125.1 uncultured Acetobacteraceae bacterium
CTCCCTCATTCCGATTGGCGTCCCACTCGTCTTCCTCGGCCTGCATCTCGGTGTAGCCATCGTCCAGGCCTACGTCTTCATGCTGCTCGCGACCATCTACCTGTCGCTCGCGATCTCGCACGACCACTAGCATTCCGCGCCAGCAACAGGGCGCCACAAGATCCTGTGGAGGAGCGCTCCCTCTCCACGGTGCGCACTGCCGCCGATCCAGCGTGAGGGGGCCAGCACGGTGAGCCTCAACCACCCACTGGCGGCGAGACTAACGGGAGCAAGGAGTATCAACAATGCGTAAACTGCAATATCTCTTCATGTCGCTGGCAGCCATGCTGCTCGCAACGCCCGCCTTCGCACAAGGCACCGGCGAACCCGTCAGCCAGTGGACCCCTATCGCCGCTGGCCTCGGCATGGCGCTAGCCGCCGGCCTCTGCGGCCTCGGCCAGGGCAAAGCAACCGCCTCCGCCACCGAAGCGCTCGCCCGCAACCCCGGCGCCCGCCCCGGCATCTTCACCTTCCTGATCCTGGGTCTCGCCTTCATCGAATCGCTCGCGCTGTTCACATTCGTCATCATCTTCCTCTACGTTAAGTAAGACGTTTCCAGCAAACAGAACGGCCTCCGCATCTCGCGGAGGCCGCTCTGTTTTAGCCTTGCTGAGTCTCTACGGAAGTGTCTGAGGCGGAGCGGGAACCGCCGCAACCGGCACATTCACCGGAGCAGCCCGTTGCGCAAGATGCAGCACCTTCCCTGGAACAACGCCGAGCGCCAAAGTAGCCAGCGCCGATGCTCCAATCGCCACCGCTGCCGCCGGCGAGAACATCCGCGCAGGCGGAGGCACGACCGTCTGATCCCCCACAGGCTTGGTATACAACGCCGCCATCAACCGCAAATAGTAGAAGCAAGCCACACCCGAATTCGCCAGACCAACAATCGCCAGCCAAACATACCCGGCATGAATCGCGCCCGTGAACACGTAAAACTTGCCAAAGAATCCGCCGGTGAAGGGAATTCCAATCAGTGACAGCAGGAAGAATGCGAGCACCGCCGCGAGCACCGGCCGCTTCGTCGCCATCCCGGTGAAGTCGTCGATGGACCGCGCACCTTCACCGAACCCCGATATCTGAGCCATCACCAAGAACGCACCCACATTCATCGCCGCATAAGTCGCCGTGTAGAAGCACACCGCTGAAACGGCATCCTGATGAAATGAAACATAAGCCACCAGAATGTAACCCGCATGTGCAATCGACGAGTAGGCCAGCATCCGCTTCACGTCTTTTTGCAGCAGAGCCCCAAGGTTGCCGATCGTCATCGACAGCACCGCCATGATCTCGATCAGCAAAATCCAGTGATCACGAAAGATATCTGCCCCGTTGAATAGGAAGCGCAGCAACACGGCAAACGCCGCGGCCTTGGGCGCAGTCGACATCAACCCAACAACCGGTGCCGGAGCCCCCTGGTAAACATCAGGCGTCCAGACATGAAACGGCGCCGCAGAAACCTTGAACCCCAACCCGACAACGATCATCGCGAGCGCCAACCAGGCCACCAGAGGCATCTTCGTAGACGCCAGCCCAACCGCAATCGCCGCGATGCTGGTCGACCCCGTAGCCCCAAAGCACAGCGCAATCCCGTACAGAAAGAAAGCCGTAGCGAACGATCCCAGCAGGAAATACTTCAGCGAAGACTCAGACGCGGTAGCCTGCCCTTTTCGGAAGCCCGCCAAAATGTAAGTAGAGATCGAGGAAATCTCCAGCCCCACAAACACCATCAACAGCTCAACCGAGCTCGTCATAAACATCATGCCGGTCGCGCCAAACAACACCAGCGCAAAGTACTCACCCGCATGAGTAATCGGGTCCTCAAAATAATCCAGCGACCCCAGGAGCGTGACCAGCACAACCGCAGCAATCAGCAGATGAAAGAAGACCGAGAACGCATCGATCTGAATCGTTCCGTAGAAACCCGTAACAGGTCCACTGACGTTCGTGATCCTAAGCTGATACCACGCCGCAATACCCGAGAAAGCCGTCCCAAATATCGCAACCCACCCAAGCGGTTTGCGCGAGCGCCCCGGCGCGATCAGCGGTTCAGCCAGCATGATAACGATGCCCGCAATCGTCAGGATCGCTTCGGGCAGCAGCGTAAGAACATTGGCAGAGAGGTTCACAGTCATTACTTCTTCGCCTCCTGCGGAAGCGTAGCGGCCGGTAAACTCGCGGCTCCGTACGTCTCAGTTTCCATGCGCTTGAAGTGACCTGGCTCAAAAGTCTGCGGCTTGTCGGCAGTGATCGCTCCATAGGTATCAATGGACTTCATCCAGAACGGCGAAGCCAACCCCATCACAAGGAACAGCACCGCCAGCGGCCATAGCTCAACGTGCTCCCGCGCGCTCAGGTCCCATCCCTGGACCTCTTCCGGCCGATACCCCAGCGCCCCATAGAACACCCGCTGAATCATCCAGAGCATGTACGACGCGGAGAAGATAACCCCCGTCGTACCCACCACAGTCCACAAAACATGATGCGCAGCCACCGACTGCATAGCCCCGGTCAGGATCAGGAACTCACCAACAAACCCATTCATCATCGGCAAACCCACGGCAGCGAGCGACGTCACAACAAACATCGTCACCATCCACGGATGGCGCGCCGCCAGTCCGCCATAATCGCGCATGTCATAGGTCCCATAACGCTCGTATAGCAGGCCCAGAAGAATAAACAATGCCGCGCCGATCAGCGATTCATTCAAAAGCTGGAACGTCCCACCATCGAGCCCCGCCACAGTGAACGTAAATATACCCAGCGTAATAAAGCTCACATGGCTCAAAGTAGAAAACGCCGCCAGCCTCTTCAGATCGTTCTGTACCAGCGCATTCAACGCACCATAGACAATCCCGATAGCGCCAAGCGCAATCAACAGCGGCGCAATATACCGCGACTGCTCCGGAAAAATCCCAAAACTGAAACGCAGTATCGAGTACAGCCCCAGCTTTCCAACCAACACCATCACCAATGCTGTAGGCGCCTCCGAAACCGCATCGGTCAGCCAGCCATGCAGCGGAAAAATCGGCACCTTCACAGCAAACGCCACCAGGAACGCCAGCGAGCACAGCCAAAGCGCATGTGAGTTCGGCGAAATCAAATGCTGAGCCGCCAGCGCCTGCAGGGCCGGCATATCGAAAGTCCCGGTCCGCGTGTACAGCCAAATCATTCCGACGAGCAAAATGGCCGACGGAATAAACGCATAAAGAAAATACTTGATCCCGGCCCTGCGGCGATTTTCGGTACGGCCAAAAGTCGCAATCAGCAAAGCCATGGGAACCAGCGATAACTCCCAGAACCCGTAGTAAAGAAATAGATCAAGCGAAACAAATATGCCGATCATCGCCACTTGCTGCAACAGGAACAGCACAAAGAAGGTCTTGGTCCGAGTCTTGATCGCGTTCCACGAAGACAGCACGCCCAGCGGCGCTAACAACCCAGTCAGCACTACCAGCCACATCGAAAGACCATCAACACCGAGGTGATACCGGATCGCCGGACTAGCAATCCACGCCAGATTCTGCTCGAACTGAAACGAGTTCGCCGTGTGGTCTGCATACGCATACCGGAACGGCAAATGCAACGTAAACAGCAGCGTCAGCAGCGTCACAATCAGCGCGCCCCAGTGGTGCGCCTTCGAGCCCTCACGCTCCGGAATCAACGCAAGCACACCCGCGCCAATCAACGGAGTAAGGAGCAGTATCGTCAGGATATTGTGATCTATATTCATTTCAATCCTGCATGAAAAGGGTGAGTCCCAAATAGCGTAACTAGGATGACCACAGCCGCTCCAAACGCAAGCCAACCCGCGTAGGACCTGATATTCCCGGACTGCATCCGGCGGGCGAGGGAACTGAGACCACGTGTCGTTCCGCCAGCCGCCGAGCCCGCACCCTGCACAATGCCAGCGTCGATCAGCCCACCCAGAATGAAGCGCGAAACAAAAAGCAGCGGGCTGATGATCAGCGCACCATACATCTCATCCACCCAGTACTTATGGCTCAGCAGCGAATAAGCCGGCCCTGCCTTGTGGGCTATCTCGTTCGCGCTTCCGCGTTTGCGGACGTAAAGCATGTAAGCGGCAAACAGACCGGCTAACGAGGCGGCAATCGAAATCACAGCGAGAATCGGCTCCGGGCCCCGGAAGTGTAGGCCCGCTGCGGTCGCTACCTCTTCGGGCATGGTCGAGAAAACCGGATGCAGAAAGTGCTCAAACGCATTGTGCCCGCCGAAGGCAAGCGGCACTCCGACCCACCCACCGATGACAGAAAGAATCGCCAGAATAATAAGAGGCACCGTCATCACCCACGACGACTCATGCACCGGATGCGGATGCGCCGCTTGCCCTGAGTCGTGCCCGGCTTCCCTCACCAGGCTCGACGAGCCACTGGACTGCGCCCCGTGTTCTTCCAGTCCAGGTGCAGCGTGACCGTGGCTGTCGGAGTACACAACGCCGTGTCCATGCGCCGTCTTGTCTTCAAAACGGTACGCTCCGAA
The DNA here is from genome assembly GCA_964658125.1 of uncultured Acetobacteraceae bacterium. GTDB lineage: Bacteria > Acidobacteriota > Terriglobia > Terriglobales > Acidobacteriaceae > Granulicella. The sequence goes on from CAZZYB010000207.1 coordinate 4,537, forward strand.
AAAAGTCTTGAATAAAAGCCGGAACATATAAAAAGAAGTCAGGAAAGCCGTAAATAAACCGACAGCCCACAGCACCTTCGAGAGCGGATTATTCCAGATATAAGTCTGGTAAAGAATCTCATCCTTCGAGAAAAAACCGGCCCACGGTGGGATTCCGGCGATCGCGGCAACACCCATCAGCATCGTTCCGAAGGTGACAGGAATCTTCTTCCATAATCCACCCATCACCCGCATATCCTGTTCGCCACTCAGCGCATGAATTACCGAGCCCGCCCCCAGGAACAGCAGCGCCTTGAAGAACGCATGCGTCATCAGGTGGAAGATCCCCGCCTCATAAGCTCCCACGCCGCAAGCCATAAACATATAGCCCAACTGCGACACTGTGGAGTAAGCCAGCACCCGCTTGATATCGTGCTGAACCATGCCAATCGTCGCAGCCATCAGCGCCGTAGCCGCTCCAATCACCGCAACCACCGTCAACGCAGTGGGCGATCGATCGAACAACACATGGCACCGAGCCACCATATAAATCCCAGCCGTGACCATCGTCGCCGCATGGATCAAAGCCGACACAGGCGTCGGGCCTTCCATCGCATCGGGCAGCCACACATACAAAGGGATCTGCGCGGACTTACCCGCCGCCCCCAGTACCAGCAGCAAAGCAATAGGCGTAATCCACGAAACGGCCCCCGCCGGAAGCGCGCTGATCTGCCCAAAAACATTCCCAAAACTCAGACTTCCAAAGTGCGCGATCAGCAGAAACATCGCCAGCAGAAAACCAAAGTCGCCAATCCGGTTGACAATGAAAGCCTTCTTACCCGCGTTCGCAGCCGAGTCCTTTTTGAAGTAGAACCCAATCAGCAGATACGACGCCAGACCCACGCCTTCCCACCCGACAAACAACAGCAGGAAGCTCTCCGCCAGCACCAGCACCAGCATGAAGAACATGAATAGGTTGAGGTAAGCGAAGAAGCGCCAGTAGCCCTCATCCTCCGCCATGTAAGAAGCGGAATAAACGTGAATTAGAAATCCAACGCCCGTCACCACACCCAACATGATCAGTGTAAGGTGATCGACCGCGAACGTGAAGTTCACCTGGAACCCCGTGATCGCAATCCACGGCCGGCTCGAGATCGTGTACGAGGCCGCCGCTCCCGGCGACTGCATGAACATCCACAGCTTGGCGACCAGCACCGCCGGATACACAGTCGCCAGCAACGCAATCGCCGCCACCGCCGGACGCGGAAGCTTGCGGCCAATTGTCCCGTTAATCAGGAAGCCAGCGAAGGGAAGCAGCGGAATAAGCCAGAGTTGCGACAGGTTCATAGTTTCGGTGAGTCTCTAGAGCTAGTTCTTCATCAGGTTGACTTGATCGACATTAAGGGTCTGGCGCGTACGGAACAGCGCAATAATAATGGCTAGCCCGACAGCAGCTTCAGCAGCCGCAACCACCATCACAAAGAAAACGAAAATCTGTCCCGAAACCTGGTGCCACATATGTGCGAACGCCACAAAGGTTAAATTAACCGCATTCAACATCAACTCGATCGACATGAAGATCGTAATGACGTTGCGCTTAATCAGAAACGCAGCAATACCGATTGAAAACAGTATCGCAGCCAGCACAAGATAATAAGCGATAGGCACCATTTCTAAAGCTCGCCTTTCTTCTTCTTGCCGGCAAAGTAGAGCCAGAGTGAAACCCCAATAAGCAGGAGCGTTACGGCCGTAGCAATAATGGCAGGAGTAGCAGTATGCATCCTAAAGCTCCTTCCGTGCGAGCACCACGGCCCCGAGGATCGCAATAAGAATCAGCACCGACGTCACCTCAAACGGCAGCAGAAGCGAAGTGAAGAGCATGTGAGAAACATCGCGAATGTTCGAGGTCGCGTTCGATAAATAACCGCCAAGTTGCGTGTACCCCAGCGCCGTCTTGTTTTGCAGAAACACAAACGTCAGCAGGCAAAAAATAGCGGCCGCTCCAGGAATCCCCGCGACATAGGCCACCTTCGATCCGTGCGTACGCTCCTCTTCACCCGCGTTCAACAGCATCACCACAAACACAAACAGCACCATGATCGCGCCGGCATAAACAATCACCTGCGCTGCCGCCAGGAACTCCGCACCGAGCGACCAATAGAGCACGGCCAGCGACATCATCACCACCACCAGCGACAGGGCGCTGTTGATTGGATGGCGCTGAAAGAGCAGGTTAAGTGCTCCGGCGACTGCCAGCAGACCGAAGATAATGAACAAGGCAATTTGCATCGTTGCTGTCGGTATTCTTTCTTTTCTCTTGCGTTCAAACGATTGTAAATCTTAGCCGTGCGGATGGAATGCGAGCACCAGCGCGGTGGCAAGAATGTTGATCATGGCGATAGGCAACAAAAACTTCCACCCAAAGCCCATAAGCTGGTCGTACCGGAAACGCGGCAGTGTGGCGCGGACCCAGATGTAAAGCAGAATGAACGCGAAAATCTTGAACACAAACCAGAAGATCGAAAACGCCGCATGAGCGATCAGACCATTGCCGAACCCGTCAAATAGAT
>CAZZYB010000208.1:0-2262 GCA_964658125.1 uncultured Acetobacteraceae bacterium
GTGCCCCATGTGCAGCCGCCCGGTCACATTCGGCGGCGGCAGCAGCATCGTAAACGCCTTGCCGCCCTCCACCCCCTCCTCGACCTCCCCCACGCTGAGCTGATCCTCCGCAAAGGCTTCCGCCAAAATATCGACAGCTACTCCGCCTTCCTCGAAAACGATCACCGCACGCCCACCGGCCTCGCCGGCTACCTCCGCGAACGCGGCCTCAAGCGCCTCTTCCTCTGCGGCCTCGCCTACGATTTTTGCGTTCGTTTCTCCGCCATTGACGGCAGACACCTCGGCTTCGAAACCATCGTGATCGAAGACGCAACACGAGCCGTCGGTCTCCCCGGCTCGGTGGAAGCCACGAACACCAGCTTCGCCGAAGCCGGCATCCCGCGCATCAACTCTACCGACATTCTCGCGGCTGTCTAAATCCGTCGACCTTGCTGCTGCCCCCTTGTTTGTCATTCCCGAAGGGAATCTGCGTTTGCTGTCGCTGTCGCTGTTACCGTTGCCCTTGCCGTTGCCCTTCTTTAGACAATTTCTCAAAGAGAAATTGTCATTCTGAGCGAAGCGAAGAACCCGCTTTTCTCCCGTTCTTCGCCCGCACCACCGACCCGGCTATCAACCCCGCCAGAAGACCCAATGACCCACCTGGACGCAACCCACACCCGCGACCCATACACCACAGCTCCATCTATCTAAAGGAAAACCTCCTAAAAAGAGAATGCTGAAAAAGCCTCGTTTCGTTACGGCGGTGGCTTCAGCCACCGCGTACATGCCGCAGAACCAAGCCGGCTTCAGCCGCTGAGGTAAGGCCGCAGCCAACCGCCTTCTTCACCACCCTCTAGAATCCTGCGGCCCGTGCAACGAAGATGGCAGCCATCCCCGCAGGCAGCGTAGACTGGCGCGATGAAAATGTTCGCGCAGTTGATCGTGGCAGCGTGTGTGTTGGCCGGGGCAGCAGGCGCCCAAAAGCGTCCAATGACGTTCGCCGACCTACAGGCAATGAAGCGCGTAAGCGACCCCCAGATCTCCCCCAGCGGCAAGTGGGTCATGTTCTCGGTAACGGACGTATCGCTCGAAAAGAACACCAAGACCAACCACCTCTGGGTAGTCCCCATCGCGGGCGGCAAAGAGACGCAGGTCACCTTCGGCGACGGGGAATCGAACGGCCGCTTCTCGCCGGACGGCAAGTGGATTTCGGCAACCGTGAAAGACCAGATCTACCTCGCACCGTGGGATGAAGCGCAGGGAACGATCGGCGGCGCAAGGCCGCTGACGAATGTGAGTGGAGGAGCAGACGGAGCCATCTGGTCGCCAGATTCAAAGCGCCTGATGTTCGTCGCCAGCGTATACCCGGAGTGCTCAGACTCGAGCGACTGGTCAAAGGAAGACGCCTGCAATAAGTCGAAAGACGATGCCGCCGCAGCGAACCCGGTGAAAGCTCAGATTTTCGATCACCTGCTCTATCGCCACTGGAACGCGTGGACGGGGGAGAAGCGCAGCCACGTGCTGGTAGTCGGCGCAGACGGCAACAATATGCGCGACCTGACGCCGCGCAGCGCAGTGGGAGATGCGGAGACACCGACCTTTTCTCTCGGCGGCCCGCTGGGTTACGCGTGGGCTCCGGACTCGAAAGAGATTGCGTACGTGACAAACTTGGAGGCAGTAAAGGCGGCTTCGACCAATAATGATGTGTTTACGCTTCGGCTGGATGAACCGGGGGCCGCGGCGAAGAAGGTGTCGACTGCGGCGGGAAGCGATGATGGCCCGGCTTACTCGCCGGATGGGAAGTGGCTGGCGTGGAGGTCGCAGGCGCGCAACGGATTTGAATCGGATAAGTTTCGGTTGATGAAGATGGATCGCAGTACTGAGGCGATCAGGGACTTGATGCCAAAGTTTGATAACTGGGTGGATGAGTTTGTGTGGGCGCCGGAATCAAACTCGATTTACTTCGCCGCTCCCGAAGCGGGCGCAGAGCAGATTTACGAATTTTCTTTAGCCGATAAGACACTCAGCGTGCGGACTCAAGGAGTCCGAGGAGATGAATCGGCAGATGCCGATTTAGAGCGAGATCAGAGTCATGGCCAAGGTGCGGAGTTCGGTGGTCTTGCAGTTAGTTCTGATGGACACTTGCTGGCAACAACGATGATGACCGTTCGAGCGCCCTCAGACATCATGGTTCTCCAGTCCGAAGATCGGGAAGAATATGACGATACGACAGCCCACATTTCGCAAAGAAGTTTCGACGGCCCAACGACTGTCCGGAACGTC
>CAZZYB010000208.1:2272-7034 GCA_964658125.1 uncultured Acetobacteraceae bacterium
TCATCTTCAAAGAAAAGCGACTTACTCATCTAAACGACGCATTGCTTACAAAACTCTACTACCTCGCATGGAAGAGTTCACATTTTCTGGGGCGGCTAACACCAGGGTTGAAGGCTTCATCCTCCGTCCACCGAACTTCGATCCTGCAAAGAAGTATCCAGTGAAATTCCTGATGCACGGCGGCCCCCAAACAGCCTGGGGAGACGCCTGGAGCTACCGCTGGAACTGGCAGTTGATGGCAACCGATGGTTACGTCGTGATCGGTATCAACCGACGCGGCTCGACCGGCTACGGCCAGAAGTTTGTAGATGAGGTCTCCGGCGACTGGGGCGGAAAGGCCTTCGTCGACCTGATGAAAGGACTCGACTACGCGGAGGCCAAGTATCCCTTCATCGACGAGACCCGCGAGTGCGCCCTCGGCGCGAGCTATGGCGGCTACATGGCGAACTGGGTGCTCACGCATACCGACCGCTTCAAGTGCATCGTCACGCACGATGGCATGTTCAATCCGCAGAGCGCCTACGGCACGACCGAAGAAATGTGGTTCAACGAGTGGGAGTTCCGCCCGCTAGCCGCCAACGGAACCGTCGGTGGAACCAAGCCCGCGCAGCCCTGGGATTACTTCGGCGCCACCAATGACGCCGACCCGTTCCGCAAGTGGTCGCCGATGCTCCATATCAAGGCCGCACACACCCCCACGCTCGTTATCCATTCGCAGCGAGACTACCGCCTCGACGTCAGTGAAGGCTTCCAGTTGTTTACAGCACTGCAGCGGCTGGGTGTGCCTTCCAAAATGCTCTACTTCCCGGACGAGGGCCACTGGATTCTCAAACCCCAGAACTCGCAGCTCTGGTATCAAACGGTAGGCGACTGGTGCGACCGTTGGCTCGGCGTAAACAGGTACGCCAGCATCGGCCCGGAGCCCAACCCCATGGCCTCAAAATCATCAAAACCCTTGACACCGGCTGTACAATTAAGACAGGCGAAGGGGGTTCGCCAAAGCCAGTCCAACATTCAATAAAAGAGTGGACATAGACTTCCACAAGTCCGAGCCTAAAGCGCCTCGACTGAAGACTTTCGCTCATAAAGTACCCGGGGGGAGGGAGGGGGGGTGGCCCATGGCCTTTAGTCGAGACAAGAAATCGAAGCCCCCACTGGAGTACGCCGGCCTGCTCGAATACGCCGTCCGCTCGCTAGCCTCGCGCATGAAAAGCGAGCGCGATCTGCGCCGCCGAATGCAGGACCGCGCAGAGCCAGGCGAAGACGGCATAGCCGCCATGGACGCCGTAGTAGCAAAGCTCAAAGAGCTCGGCTACCTCAGCGACGAACGCTTCGCAGCAGACTTCACCCGCCTGCGAAAGGACAACGACAAGTTCGGCCAGCGCCGCGTCCAGCAAGGCCTGATGCAGAAGGGAATCGCCTCTCCGCTGGTCCAAGAAGCTCTAGGCACAGCGTACGAAGACGTCGACGAAGTAGCTCTGGCCCGCGAGTACGTAGCCCGCAAGCGCATGAAGGCTCCCGAAGGAGACCGCGAGAAGAAGCAGAAGGAAACCGCGAAAGCGATGCGCAGACTTATCGCCGCAGGCTTCTCCACGAAGACGATCTGGAAGGTCCTCCGCGATTGGGGCAGCGAACTCGAAGAGGTAGATCTAGGTGAAGCTTGACAGGCAGCGCCTCGTAGCCATCGACTGGTCCGGACGAGTGGATGCCGCCGGCCAGCGACGCCACATCTGGGCCGGAATCTGGACCGCCGGAAGCGTAACGCTCGAAGCAGGCCGAACCCGCGAAGAAGTCGCCGAATGGCTGATAAAAATGGCCGCCGAAACCCCGCGAATGGTAGTCAGCATTGACTGCTGCTTCAGCTTCCCAGCATGGTTCCTGCGCGAGCACGATTGCTCGACCGTCTTCGAGTTCTGGGAGAAATGTGCCGCCGGATTAGGCGAACAATGGCTAGCTCGCGAGTGCGTAGACATCGCCCGCGACGAACGCTTCTGGGGCAAACCCCACAAGCGCCCCGCCCAATTCTGCGGCACCGGCTACCGCCGCATGATGCGCGGAACCGACTGGGAGAACAAGCTGGACTTCGGTGGAGACGCAATCCGCGCAGCCAAGATGAAGGGCATCACGCCAAAGTCGCCCTTCCAGATCGGCGGGTCAGGCAGCGTAGGCACAGGCTCCCTCCGAGCCATGCCCTTCCTCCTCCGCCTCCGCGAAGCAGGCTTCAAAGTCTGGCCGTTCGAGTCAGCTCCAGCCAACAAGCCGCTGGTAGTAGAGATGTACACCCGCCTGATGACAGGCGCAGTAGCCAAGAGTAACGCCGAAGCTCGCAAGGCTTATCTCAAGCTGCGGAGGAAAGAAGACGCGGTCTACGCGGGCATCTCCCGTACGGTGATGAAGAAGGCGGAGCAGTCGGAAGACGCCTTCGACGCGCTGGTAAGTGTGATGGAGATGGTTCGTCACGCGGACGAGTTTGCCGGTTTGCGAGCGACCAGGGATCCAGACCTGAGGCTCGAAGGGATTACGTGGCGCCCAGGAGTGAGTGCCTAACCCGCTGGTAGACTTTAAGGCTATGCGTAACCTGTCGGGAAGTCAGATTCGGGAAGAGTTTTTGCGGTTTTTTGAGGGGAAAGGACACCGCCGAGTGCATTCGTCCTCGCTGGTTCCCGTAAACGATCCAACCCTGCTCTTCACCAACGCGGGGATGAACCAGTTCAAGGATGTTTTCCTCGGCCAGGAGCAGCGCGACTACAAGCGCGCAGCCTCCTCCCAGAAGTGCGTCCGCGCAGGTGGCAAGCATAACGACCTCGAGAACGTCGGCTTCACGCGCCGCCACCACACGTTCTTCGAGATGCTCGGCAACTTCTCCTTCGGCGACTACTTCAAGCGCGACGCGATCGCATACGCGTGGGAACTGCTGACCTCGCCCGACTGGTTTGGCATCGACACCTCCCGCCTCTACGTCACCATCTTCAAGGGCGAGAACGGTGTCCAGCGCGACGACGAAGCCGAGCGCCTGTGGATCGAAGCCGGCGTCCCCAAGGACCGCATCTTCGAGATGGGCATGAAGGACAACTTCTGGCAGATGGGCGATACCGGCCCGTGCGGTCCCTGCTCGGAGATATTCTTCGACCTCGGTGTAGAGGCCGCTGAAGAAGCGGGCGTAGACAAGCCGTTTCCGCTGGATGATCAGCGATACATAGAGATCTGGAACCTCGTCTTCATGCAGTTCGATCGCAGCTCGGACGGTGTGCTGACGCCGCTGCCCAAGCCGAGCATCGATACGGGGATGGGGTTGGAGCGCATCGCCTGCGTGTTGCAGGGGAAGCTTTCGAACTATGAGAGCGACTTATTTACACCGTTGTTGAAGCGGGCGTCGGAGCTGACAGGCTTCGATTCGCTCTCTGCCGAACAGCAAGCCATCAGCGATGAAAAAGGTGCGGCTTCGCTGAGGATTATTGCGGACCATGCGCGAGCGGCTACGTTCTTGATTTCGGATGGTGTCCAGCCAGCGAACGAAGGACGCGGGTATGTGCTCCGAAAGATTCTGCGGCGTGGGATTCGGCATGGACGTTTGTTGGGGCAGGAGAAGCCGTTCATGCACGAGATGGTGCTGGCTGTGCGCGGTGAGATGGCGGTGGCTTATCCGGAGTTGAGCGAGAGCGCGGAGCGGGTTGAGAAGGTGGTGTTGGCGGAGGAGTTGCAGTTTGCGCGTACGTTAGAGCTCGGTCTTCGCAATATGACCGAAGAGACGCTGCGCGACGGTGGGAAGTCGTTCGGGCTATACGAGACCTTTGGGATGCCGTTAGATTTCATGGTTGATGCCGCGCGTGATGCGGGCATCGACTTCGATATGGCGGGCTTCGAAGCTGCAAAGGAAGAAGAGCAGCAGCGAGCGCGGGCTTCGTGGAAGGGTGGGTCGCAGAAGTCGGCGGCGCCGGTTTATCGAGAGTTGGCTAAGACGGAGTTTGAGGGGTACTCGGCGCTGCGGGTGGATGGGGCCCGGGTGATTGCGCTGGTGAAGGATGGCGTCGGTGTCACAAGTCTTGCGGCGGGGGAGACGGGCGAAGTTGTCCTCGATGCGACAAGCTTTTACGCCGACTCCGGTGGGCAAGTCGGCGATGTGGGTTGGCTGTATGGCGCGGATCACAACAGCGTTGTTGCTGATGTGACCGGGTGCAAAAAGCCTGTCCAGGGCGTGTTCGCCCATAGGGTTGTCGTAAAGCAACAGCTCGCTGTAGGAGACATGGTCGACACGGTGGTGAATGGAGAGGTGCGCTCGGCGGTGATGCGGAACCATACCGGTACGCACCTGCTTCACGCAGCGCTGCGCGAGGTGCTGGGGACTCATGTGAAGCAGGCGGGGTCGTTGAATGACCGGGCTCGGCTGCGGTTCGATTTCTCGCACTTTACGGGCGTCGCCGACGAGGAGTTGCAGGAGATCGAGGACATCGTGAACCGGCAGGTACTCGCGAATACGCCGGTGCAGACGATGGTGGATGTGCCGATTGACCAGGCGATCCATGAGTACGGTGCGATGGCGCTTTTCGGCGAGAAGTATGGCGAGCGCGTGCGCGTGGTAAAGATTGGGGACTTCTCGACTGAGCTTTGCGGCGGGACGCACACCGCGGCTACCGGGGAGATTGGGTTGGTGAAGCTGGTCGGCGAGAGTGCTGTGGCTAGCGGTGTGCGGCGCGTTGAGGCGGTGACGGGGACGGGGTCGCTGGGGCTGTTCCGGCGGGACGCGGATGTGGCGCGCGTGGCT
>CAZZYB010000209.1:0-7013 GCA_964658125.1 uncultured Acetobacteraceae bacterium
AATGGAGCTTGCAATAGAGGAATTACTCGTTCACGAAGTCAGCAGTGCGCTGATAGCTACAGAGAGCCAATCTGGGGCGGTCGTGAGAACACCCGAGGAACTTGCCAGGATCGTATCGCAGTTCGCATCGTCAGATGGATGGATGGATCGAGTGCGACTATGCCGCAAACATCGCTGGTATGAGCGGCTATATCAAGGTCCCGATCACGACATTTGGGTGATCAGCTGGCTGCCAGGGCAATCAACCGGCTTCCACGACCACGGTGGGTCAGCTGGAGCCTTCGTCCTAGCTACCGGGATACTTGAGGAACATCGTTCTGGTGAGCAGACGGTTGTAATCCCTTCGGGGGAGCCGCGCGCATTTGGCCCCGAGTACGCGCATGACGTTCGAAATGAGTCCTGTGCGCCGGCCGTCAGCATCCATGCGTATTCTCCTCCGCTTAGCGAGATGAAAGACTATGAGCTGGATGGCAGTGAACTGGTCCGGCGTGAACTCCCATCCAAGGTGACTGAGACATTCGATCAGGAGTGGCGAGTGCAGAACCGGAAACCTGTAGACCGCATGGGCGGTTTGACTATTGAGTAGGTGCTCTTAGCGGCCCGGGCCCGATTGCGACGGCTAGCTCCGGTCGAGGCCTGTAGGGCGATGGCCATTGCAGAGGCGACGCTCGTCGATATCCGTCCCGAAGGCCAGCGCGCAATTGAGGGTAGTGTTCCGGGCGCATTGGTTGTCGAGCGAAACGTGCTCGAGTGGAGGTTCGATCCAGCCTCAAGCTCGCGGCTGCCAATCGCGACCGATCATCATATCCAGGTGATCGTATTTTGTTCCGAAGGCTATACCTCAAACCTCGCAGCCTCGGCTCTACAGGATCTTGGACTATGGCGCGCGACGGATATAGTCGGTGGATTTCATGCGTGGCGCGGAGCGGGTTTACCGATCGTCCCGCCAAGCGAATCTTCTTACGACGGGTCCTGCTAACGAGCTTTTCGCTCAGCTATTAGACTCTGCTGGTATGGCCGCTGACATGGGTACCTAACTAGCTTTACCCCCTCTTACTTCACGACATCGGCTTACAAGCAACAATTCAGCGAGTGTAGTCGATTTTTTTGTCAGACAAAACCTCGCCGATGTAGATGGATCCTCACAAAACCACAAGTTCCATTGATCCACGGAGTTGTTGACCTCACGTTTTCAATGATTCAGCCAAATCGGCGATCTGTTTCGAGAGCAGGTGCGTGCCAGAAGGTAAATGTCCAAGGATCAACCACTTGAAAATTACCACTTGTGGAACCTTATCAATCCTTAAGGTGCAATTGGCCACAAACAGGTTCAAAACCGACTACAGTCAGCGTCGCAAAAAAGCAGGTGCGCCGGAGTTCATCGCGGTAAGCACATCAATCAAGGCAGTTCGGGGGCGTGCGACCCTTCTAGAAACGCGGCCACGCATCTGTTTTCAGAGCAGGTGATCGGGAGCAGGTCAGTGGAACCACGGCCCCTCACGCGACTTCTGCGCCTGCGCAATCCTCGGCCCTTGGCGATACCAGATGCGTTCCTGTCGGATTATCAATTTTGACAGTCAGTTGCCGGACTGGAACCGGCGCCAATTCAATGGGCTGGCTGTGGTATTTGAGACGTGCGACGTTCGGATATTTCAGGATGGTTGGTCAGCCGACGGAGCGGCAGTGCTGATTAGCGTATTCCCGGCACGCCTTCTTTCGTTGACGAGGGGGGCGTTCTGCAAGAAAGTCCCTGCAAATGTTTATCTGCGCGTGCCCATTTGCGGACACTTTGCGGTGGAAGTGGACACAACTCCGCTCGCCGAAGCACGATATGCCTGTATTTCAACGACTTGCCACGGACCGCTTTGGTCGTTAAATTGCTCTTGCTAAAGCATTCGTCCGCGAGGTTGCTCATGAAAGACCTGTTTCAAGACCTTCGTTTTGCTTTTCGCCAAATGCGCCGTTCTCCGGGTTTCGCTCTTACAGCGATCATCACCCTGGCTTTAGGGATTGCAGCCAATGTGATCGTCTTCGGCGTGTTGCAGGCATTGATTCTTCGGCCTCTCGATGTTCCGAATCCTACTCGTGTGATGACGCTCGCGCATGTCCACCAGAGCTATCCGGCGTTTTCCTATCCGGAGGTCACAGACGTTCGAGATTGGAATACGGTGTTTTCGTCCGTTGCTGCGTGGACTGCGTTGAATTTCGGCATGGAGAACAATGACGCCACGCGGCCCGTCTGGGGTTACGCAGTGAGCGGCCAATATTTTGAGGTCGTCGCCGTTAAGCCGCTGCTTGGTCGTCTTCTAGTTCGCGCAGATGATGACCATCCTGGAGCTTCGGAAGCCGCAGTACTCTCCTGGGCGGGTTGGAAGAGCTATTTTGGCGGAGACCCAAATGTCGTGGGAAAGACGATCCGTCTGAACAAGCAGCCGTACACGATCGTTGGAGTTACGCCGGAAGGATTCTACGGCACGGAAAAGTTCATGCAGCCGTCGCTGTTCGTTCCGATGGCCAATGAAGCTTTGCTTGGATCGAATAACTGGCTTGGTTCGAGGACTGAGCATTCGGTCCTATCCATCGTCCGTATCAAAGACGGCATCAGCATGCCGCAAGTGCAGGCGGAATTGGACACCATCGCCAGCCGCGTGACTCGACAATTTCCCAAGGAAGAGGAAAAGCTCGACTATAAACTGACTCGTCCCGGCCTGATGGGCGACTTTATGGGAAAACCAGCAAGCGCTTTTCTCGCGGGCGTGATGGGCCTTGCTTTCATTGTGTTGCTTGCTGCGTGCGCCAACCTCGGAGGTCTGTTCGCAGCGCGCACTGCAGACCGCACTCGCGAAATTGCCATTCGTATGGCTGTTGGTTCCGGTCGTTGGCGGATAGTCCGCCAGATCATATTTGAGGCGCTGATCATCTCGAGTCTTGGCGGAATCTGCGCAAGTATTCTGGCGTGGGTGGCCATCACCGCTTTAGCTAACTGGACTCCGCCTACCGAATATCCTCTGGCGTTTCACATCTTGCCGCAGCCCTCTGCCATCCTGATCGGACTATTGATATCAGTGCTGGCCGGTACATTTTTTGGCATGATTCCGCTGCGACAGATATTCAAGACCGATCCCAGCGACGCGATCAAGAGCGGCGGAAACCGGGCTTCAGTCGGCGGCGGAAGACGATGGGCTCTTCGTGATGTTCTGTTGGCTTCGCAGATTGCTCTATGCTGCATCACGGTAACGGCCGCGTTCGTTGCGTTGCGGGGTCTGCGCAATGAACTCGGAATAGACATGGGCCTGAAACCGGATCATGCGGTGCTGGCGAAATTCCAGCTTGGTCAGGCGGGTTATTCCAGTGAATCCGCCGACCATTTCCAACGCCGCCTTCAACAAGCGATAACGCAGCTTCCCGACGTCGAGGCTGCGGGATATGCGAACAAAACTCCGCTCTCCCAGGACACTTCGACAACCGCCGTGTTCTCGCAGCAGACGACCGATCTCAGGTCCGCTAATAAGGCATTCTTCTCTTACGTCTACGACGTTTCTCCGGGATACTTTGATGCTGCTGGTACCCGCCTTCTTGCCGGTCGGGATGTCAGCTTCAGCGACACCGAAAACACTCCGCCGGTAGCCGTCGTAAATCAAGAGTTCGCGCGGCTACTGTTCCACACGGATCAGGCGGTCGGAAGGTACTTCAAGAACTCCGACGGACTTTCGATCCAGATCGTCGGTATCGTCGCAAACGGGAAATATCTTACGCTTACCGAGGATCAGGACGAGGCGATCTTTTTTCCGATATCGCAGCGACACAATACGATCACATCCTTCATCGTACGGACAAAATCAGACCTCTCCCCAAAAGCGACCAGCGAAATGGCGTCTACCGTCCGTAAAATTATTCACGATCTCGATCCCGCGATGCCAATCCGTGAATCCAGTCCCTGGAAGGAGCAGCTTGGCCTGGCGTTCTTCGTCTCCGAGGTCGCGACGGCAGCCCTTAGCATCTTCGGCGCTTTTGGCCTCTTGCTTTCAATCGCCGGCACCTTCGGCCTTGCCTCCTACACGGTCAGCAAACGCCTCCGCGAGCTGAGTATTCGCGTCGCTCTCGGTGCGCAGACGAAACATGTGCTTTGGGCAGCGCTCGGCCGTATGCTCGCCCTGCTTGCAAGTGGATCTTTCGTTGGCATCGTTTTTGGTGCCGGGGTAAGCCGTTTGCTCACAGTGATCGTCTACCAGGCGTCCGCGCGAGATCCGCTCGTTCTGATTTCAGTCGGACTGACGATGACCATCACAGGGGCGCTTTCGGTTGCCGGACCAGTGAGGCGTGCCCTGCACGTCGACCCGGCGAGTCTGCTTCGTGAACAGTGAAGATGTCGGCCTCCTAACTATTTACTTACTCCGCTACAATCCTGCTGACCCCACAAGGTTCGCTTGAACCAAAATCAAGTGAGAGGCGATGGTTCAGGGTGAGGGAAGGCATGGGCCATCGCTTCCTTCACGTTGCCAGGCATCATGACTAAGATCCTAGCTCTTGATGAGAATGGCCCGTTTGGACCCCTCTGTCCCCCTAAAATACTTATCTTGGCGAGATCATATCTCGGAAGACACGGAGCGATTTTGCAATCGGAGACGCGATATGGATTTGGAATGTTCCTTTTGAAAATTTCCACTGAAAATACAGGCTGAAGCGGTTTCGGCCCCTATTTCGCCGAAACGAATTTAAATCGACTTATCGCTGTAGTCGATTTGCACCTGTCAAATCCTCAAGGATGTAGGCGTTTTGATAAAGATTGATAAGCTCGATGATTCTGAAGGAGTTGGAAGAGTCCTATTATCAATAATTTGACCAAATCTAACATTTCTGTTTCCAAAGCAAGTGCGTAACCCCCGATAAATAGTGTGAAATCAATCACTTCCAGCTGTCCGCCTATCGGTCTTTACCAATCCTTGAGGTGCAAACGGCCCCAAACGGGTTCAGAATCGACTACACTCGGCATTTCGAAAAAACAGGTGAGTCAGAAACCCCTGCGCCATATAGTTCATCCGGCAGGGGTTAGGTGTTTCAGGGAGAGCCATGAACTTTCGACCACGCATCTGTTTTCAGTGCAGGTGATCGGCTCCAGGGCGGCGCAAGGCGGCCCCATTCTCATTAAGGCAGATGGGAGCGGAAAACACTTTAGACCCGGCCCGTGGGACTCCAAAGCCAATCGGAAGACTCCGGCGGCGCAGCCGCATGGATCATGCATCCCCAATCCGGCAGAAAAATGCGGCAGGAACAGTCCAGTAGAACTCCTACCCTTAGTTCGCAAAGGGAATGGAGTGCAAGAGGGCATCTTCCTGCATTTGGAACGGGTAAATCATTCATGCAGAGAGCTTTAATCTCATGCTGAAATCGGCGCTGAACGAGAAATATCGATCAGCGCCATTGCCGCCTGCGCTTACTCCTACGATTTTGGGTAGTGTCCAAATTTGATCTCAGCCCGCATGAATGTCCTTTTCAATGCGTTCACGAATCCACTGCGAAACGGTCAGCTTACTTACCCGTGCCGCCGCTGTAATGCACTTGATGTCGTCCGCCGTGAATCGGACGGGCACAATTTTGCCCTTGGCTTCACCTTTGGCAAGTTTCGGACGACCTACGGGCCGAGATTTGCGCTTAGTCTGTGGCGAAGTCATTGGTGCGGTACTCCTGTAGGATGGCGGCTTCTACGGCTGCGAGTGGCGTAGTCGATGGATGGATGTGCAGAACGGTTACGTGCCGTTTAGGGTTGTAAGGGTCGCTTGTATCGTGCGACCAGGCGTATGCCGTAGCCGTCTTGGAATGTCCGTGCAGCGTGAATACTTCCACGATGCCATCCGATATCATCTTACCGTCCCAAATCTCTTTCACAGGCAATGATTCACGGTGCGTAGATTCCACACCGTGAAGTTCCCGAATCACTTCCTTTAGCTCGTCTATCTACTTCATCCTGCGGCCTCCAGAAGCTCGCCTACGCTCCACCTCGTTCCTGTGATGCCTGCTGCCTGTGGAGGGGTGCAGCGGAGTGTATTGTGGCGCTTTACAAAGTTGTAATAAGCGAAGTGCAACCCGACTGCAGCGGTGAAGACATAGGTGGCTCATTGGCCTCACAGTGGCCGGTTGGGTTACCGGCGAGGTCAGGAAGGGCATCACCCTCAAGTTGCACCCTAACAACTAGTCTACGGTTGTAGGGATTTCCGATACGCTGCGACGCTCCGGCTGCCATCCGTGGTCGTCCGCTGCGTCCCAGCATACTCTTGCACGATATGGAGCTGATCTGGCCCCCGCCCGGTCCTGCACAATCAACAGCCTTCGAGTGCAAGCAAAAAAGCGTAAGAAGATCCGCAAGGCAGGATCAGCTGCGTGGCCTTACGAGGTCCAAAAACTGGCCAAAAAAAAGGGCGCAAATTCGCCTGCTGCTATAACATGGTGGCGTCACTCGTAAAGGGGCCGCTTCCCCGAGGCGTGCGCACCACTGCATGATAGGGCGGATACGCGCGTGGAAGTGATAGGACGCCGCGCGAATGTCGTCCTTACCGCAAAGGGTGGAAAGGCGCCAATGGACTTCGTTGATCGTATCTTGAAGTGTTGCGACTGTGGTACAGAATTCGTTTTCAGTGCTGGCGAGCAGATCTTCTTTTTCGACAAGCAGTTTAAGAACCAGCCTAAGCGCTGCAAACTGTGCAAAACAAAACGTACACATCTCAGCAAGCCGACTTGCGCAACACCGGGGCTGCCTCCATCGGCCCTCTTCCATACGGAAACCCGCACCGAGTGCTCCGCATGCGGAATCGAGACCACAGTGCCATTCAAACCGACGCAGGGCCGCCCCGTGCTCTGCCGACAGTGCTTTCAGCTCAAGCGCGGAGCGTCACCATCTATCGTGCGAGTACCTCCCCATACAGAGATCGAACAATCTACGCTCGCTGAAAAGAGCTCGTTGATGTAGAGCGTCGGTAGACTCGTGTTCTCTAGCTCGACACCGGCGAATTATCGCC
>CAZZYB010000210.1:0-4221 GCA_964658125.1 uncultured Acetobacteraceae bacterium
AACAGCCGATCGCGACGAGATAAAGCAGAAGCGTTCCATTAGCGAAGATTGCCATGCGCACAGACATAAAGTGATCCAGAGCCTGCCACATGCCAGCGTAAGTTGCCAAGGGCATCCGCATCATCGCGGGAAGCAGACCCATCAACATGAGCGTTTGCAATCCCGCCAGGAGGCCAGTCATTATGAGGACAATAGTGAGAATAAGCTTCTGTAGCGTGGACATCGCGACTTCCTTGCCAATGAGTAGTGCGCTGCGTGCCCACCATGATTGCATAAGTCCTGATAAGTCGGCTTCTCGGAAGTGATACTACGCTCAAGCGACAGCGACTGGTGGGAACAGGCCAAGTCAATCCGAGACAAGGAAAAGCGCTGCAGCTTTCCGACGCGGAATGGCCGCAGGGAAGATGGGAAGGTTTGGTCCGCCGCTACTTTGCAGACTTCATTCTGGGCAGCGCGACGGCACCGCCGAAATCAGCCAAGTGATCCAACATCGATTCAATCGCAGGCCGAACTTCATCTCTGAAGTCGTATTCGACGTGCATCACCGTACCACCGAGGTCCTGGCGAACGACAAGCCCTGCGCCTTCGAGTTCCCGAAGATTTTCGGTCAAAACCTTCTTTGACGCCGTTCGAAGCTCTCGGCGGAGTCGCCCTAGCCGAACGGGCCCGGAACGAATGGAGCAGAGGATGTGCATCTTCCACTTCCCCTGTAGGAGATGGACACTTTCTGTACACGAGCGGCAGTAATTCTCTGTTGTGTGGCTCATGCTGGGCTCCCGGCGTATGACCCTGTAGACCAGGTGTCGTCGCCTCTTGTTGCTCAAGCCAATTTCCGGACCCAGAGGTAGATATCCGAATCCTCACTGTAAGTAGAAGACGTGATATCGCGAAGGAGGTTGCCGTCGGTCAGTGTCTGCTCTCCTGTGGCGACCGCCTCTCTTCGATGGTGCGAACGTGCAATGGTCAAAACTTCGGTAAAAGCACAAGCGCTACTGGTCGTTGCGGAAACGGAAAGGTCTTTGTTGGTCTGTGGGCGGTTGCAAGCCTTGTTTCTGATCGTCTCCATCGATTGCCAAGTTGAATGGGATGTTCGATGATGGAGTCGGGACGGTCACGCGCCGCCCTGGGGTGTGGAAACCCCTAACAGAGTAAATCGCGCTTTGAGCGCGATGGATTCCCTTGCCTTTGCG
The DNA here is from genome assembly GCA_964658125.1 of uncultured Acetobacteraceae bacterium. GTDB lineage: Bacteria > Acidobacteriota > Terriglobia > Terriglobales > Acidobacteriaceae > Granulicella. The sequence continues at coordinate 1,191 of CAZZYB010000210.1, forward strand.
GTCGGGGAGCCTGAGACGTATGTCCAGGCCCCTAAAGCTAAAGGTTTCAGGAACCGTACTCTGTTCGGTTTTCCAACTCCCCGATCACGGGTTTATAGGGCAGTTTGCGGGGGCGCACCGCAGACATTTCTTCCCATAAGAGTTGGATCGTCGTCGTTGGTCCTGGAATACGAAGACAAGCGGAATCGTCTGTAACTGCAGACTGCTCTAAGTTCGCGTTTTCTTGCCGCGATCGACATTCTCTTCCGATACGCTGATCTGCGGACGGCTGCGAGGGCTCGAGAATGAGCAGAGACTACTCCCTGAACTTCCACCACCATGACGAGGGCAGACTCCTTCTCCCTGACAACTGCAGCCTATCAATCTCCTGTTACGAATTAGCAGAAATGCGGGAAATGGTCCGTGCTTCAATCCAGGAGTCGCTCTACGCATTAGCTCTTTCAGGAATGGATCTCCGAGCTTTGGACGGAGTTACCGTTGCTCTTGATGCTCGTAAGGCTGCGTGCGAACTGCAAAGCTTGCCGGCCGGAGCCGTCCCTTTGGAGATGAGCGAGCAAACCGACACGACGGAACTTGCCCGCACAGTAGCGGTCAAACGCGGTGACGAGTTCCGATTTCACATCGTCCTCAGATCTGGTCTTGGCTTGATGACGCTGTCCGCGAGAGCTCACGAGCAGGCGCTGGCCTGCGGATGTATCGCTCATGAAGCCGCACATGTCGAACACGAAGGGCATCTATACCGGACCTTTCCCGAAGTTTATGGTCGTACCCTCGACTGCGGGGATCGGTCCCGGCAAACTTTCATCAAGGCGCTCGACGTCTGGAGTGAATATGCAGCCTGTCGATCCTCGGCGGAATACCGCCCGGAAGCATTAGGAGATTTCGAACGAGCGTTCTGCGTGGCTCTCAACGGAAGCCGCTCAGCATCCCGGAGATGGATCGAGAGCTTCCGAGACGGCGGGAGAGCGACAGATGCATTCCGAGAAATCCAGCAGGTCTTCGGTGACGCATTTATCTGTGCTGGCTATATGCTCGGCCATCTCCACGGCTTGGAACTGCATGAACCTCAAGAAGGAAGTGCCGCTAGGCAGCTTCTTTCGGAAAATCCTTCAGTAGCAGCAGTGATTGGCCGACTAGGCCGAGTACTGCACGATCTCTGGCTCTCAGAGTTCGCCTGGGAGTCTATCGAAGTGTTCGCGCCAATCTACGATTTGATATGCGAGATGATGGCGTTGTACGGCATGGCTTTCGCGCGGCGCGGAGACGAGTGGCGCATCGTGATGAGCGACGAAGCCCCTGGGACGCCAGCGCTCAGAGACTTCCTCATTTCCAAGGTCAAGGGGCAATGAGTAACCAACCATCAGTTCAACCCGCTGCCTGTCAGGTCCGTCAGGGTTACTGACCGCTGTCTTTCAGCGGCGCCTTACTCCCGTGTTTATGATGGAGCCGAATCTCTCCGCGACACCCAACACAATGAGCTAAGTGGAGCGTACGGTTAGGGAGGGCTGTCTTCTTCTGAGCCACCCTCGTAGTGGGGCACGATTCGCTGCGGGAAGAGGCTTTCATGCCTTCGGAGAAGCTCGTGCATTACACGGATGCTGATCCTCGCCGCGAAGCTGACTTCCTTATCCAGGTCCACGTCCACATCTGAGAATTGAGCATCCGTAGGCGATTTTGCGGCCCACTTGGCTGTGCGGATCGCGACGATTAACGCCGTGGCGATGATGATCGACGGGCCAAGTTTCGGCCAGTCTGGACGGCGTTCGTTCCCGACGACTTTCATGGGTTGAGTATAGGCGAAGAATAGGCGAATATGCCACAATGGGTAATCCGCTGTGCGGAGAGCTTGGAGGCGAATTGGCTCGCAAAGTGATATCACAAGACGATCCCGTCATTCAGGTTTTCTCACCCTGCAATGTGGGAAGGCGTTTTCTTGAAGAGTTCGCTCGGGCCCGTCCCGCGGACTACACTTTTCTGGAACCAAAGGACTTTAGTGATCTCCGAAGTTCAGCCTTTGGCGGGATCGCCGAGTGGGACACGTTTGCGGAACACGTCCTCGGTTGCTCGCGGTGTGGTGAGGCTTAGATATGTGTGGACGATACGTGAGACGAAGTGACAAACAAAAAATCGCTGAGCACTTCCATGCAAACCCGAACCCTTCGGATCTACCAATGCCTGCGGCTGACTACAACGTTGCGCCCACGACTCATCAGCCGATCATTCGCCAGAATAGAGAGACCGGAGAGCGGGAACTTATCCTAGCCCGATGGGGCCTTGTTCCGTTCTATACAAGGGATTTGAGGCAGATCAAGGGACTGTCGACCATCAACGCTCGCGCGGAGACAATTGCGACATCTCGCATCTGGCGCGAGCCAATGAGAAAGAGGCGCTGCCTTATCCCCGTAAACGCATTCTATGAGTGGCCAAAGGAGGGCAGGCCTCCAAAACAACCCTATGTCTTTGAGCTGTCGAGCGGAAATCTCTTCGCCTTCGCAGGCATCTGGGATGCATGGAAGGATGACAGCGGCCATTGGCTTCAGTCGTACGCCATCGTAACAACTGAAGCGAACGAGTTGATGTCACGGATTCACCCTCGCATGCCCGTTATCCTCCACTCACGGAACTATGACCGCTGGCTGGATCGGGAGGAGACAGAGCAACTCCCAGTCGACCTACTTAGGGCGTTCGAGTCGGAAGCAATGGAAATGCGTGTGGCCAATCAGAAGGTGAACAATGTCCGCCAAAACGGCCCTGAACTGTTAGAGAAGTCCGAACAAGCCTCCGAATCCGGACAACTGCCTCTTTAGATTGCACGCGTTCCAAGTACCTGAAGTGACTTCGAACCAATGCCTGGTGGTCTTCGATCGTTCTATCTTCAAGAACCTCTGTACAGCACGCCGGACACTCATCGTTCCCTCATCGTTTCCGAAAAGCCGGGCTGAGAGCGCCATGAAACGGCTTAGCTCCGAGTATAGTTCCATAAAGGTCCCTGTCCGCATCCTCCGGATCGCGATGCGACGAAGGGCCGCAA
>CAZZYB010000210.1:4321-7006 GCA_964658125.1 uncultured Acetobacteraceae bacterium
TCCATAAAGGTCCCTGTCCGCATCCTCCGGATCGCGATGCGACGAAGGGCCGCAAGCCTCAGCCGCACCTTTATAAACCTTCAGACCGCTCCAAGATGTGCCAGGCGTATGACTGGACCAAGTATCTCGCATTATGGCTACGGCTCTTCTTTCGAACAATTCAGTCTGCACACTTCCGATAATGCAATTTGAGTCGAAGCTTAGATCCTTTGCCTCAGCCAAATCGTAGAAAGCTTCGCCTGCAACGATCAGTAAGTTGTTGAAAAAGACAGCGCCGTCCGCAAAGCGCGGCCGGCTCTCGCTGAATGGACGCATTTCAACGATCGCTTCTTTGTGACCTGGCCCAATGAACACAGTATTGTTGTAGATAAGCGAGTGTGTCACGGCCCCGCTGAAGCCAAATGCCCTGATGCCATCATTTTCACTTACGTTAAACCGAACGATCGTACCGTCTGTGACGCTGGTCTCGTCGTAGGGGTTATTGCAGAGGCTGAAAAGGCCCCCTTGATTGTCGTGGCTCCAGTTGTATTCAATAACCGTCCGCAAGGAGCCAATGTCCGCGTCAAAGGCGGCGTTCTCTCCGCTTGGCTCGGTCCCGGTAAATGACACCTCGTTACCTCTGATGACTGCGTCCCGGGTAGAGCGAGTGAAAATTGCGTTGCCGTGGTGGCGAGCAGAGGCGCGGGATACGGTGTTACCTTCGATGATCGGGTACACAGCTTGGCGCACAATAATTGCGTTTCTGCCTGTGTCACTAATCCGGTTTCCCGTGATGACGATATGTTCGTTTCTGGCCGCAGTCCAACGAGGGTCCTCGGGATTCAACAGTGGATAGCTGTTCAGCCAGAGTCCGACATTATCAACGTGCTCAATGGTTGATGCCTTGACCATGATTCCATCAAAACGAGCCGGCCGATCCAGTGCCGGCGCGAAAATGCCGATACCGCCTGTATCTTTGGCCGAATTATCCTCTCCAGTGAGGCCTCTCACGTTGTAGACATGTACGTGCTCGATGGTGATGCCCTTAACTACTTCCCCGGAGCGAGTAGCCTCCACGAGGATGCCATTGCGCTTTGCTTCTTCATGACCGTCATTCGTCACCTGGATGTTACGAAGCGTCCAGAAGCTCAGGTCAGCCAGGAGTATGGTCGCCAGTCCACCATCACCCACAAGCCGAGCTGGATCTCCACTACCGTAGCTTGAGACAACGATCGGTGCCTGCGGAGTGCCACTTCCCGTTGGTCGGAGCATACCAGCAAACTCTTGATCCGCATGGAAATAGAGGTGATCTCCAGCTCGGAATCGGTGTTTATTGGCGGCGCTCGTAGTCTTCCATGCAGTCGCCGGCGATTGACCGGAATGTGCGTCATCCCCAAGTTGTGCGTCGACGTAGAACACATGTTTCACGCTGACGGAAGCATGGGCTTCGGACAGAGATAGGCACGTTACGATGCAACAAATGAACGTCGTCCAAAACACCATTTATATCTCCAAAACTGCATACTCAGCACACGGGAATGGGTTTCACAGGCGCACTACACTGAGGCTCTTACGGGAGCCGGTTGGACAAATCTTCGAGCTAACTGAGGGCGTTTGTGAGTTCTTTGATCAGAAGAAAAAGCGCGCTGATACTTGCATTTCTCGATTGGGATTGGTCTTCGTTATCTTGCCGAAGCTGGAAGATGTCTGGAACGATGCAGTCGTGCCACTTTCACTGACGGTGAGTGCAGTGGCCGGGAGGCCGAAGTTCGTGTGATTGATCACATTGAATGCGTCCACACGCAGTTGAAAGCTGAGTCCCTTGTACAAATGCACATCCTTCGAAATAGATGCATCGAACTCTACTTGGTCTGGCGCACGATTGGAATTACGCGAGACATTGCCGAAGCCGGTCGTAACAATTTGCGTACGAACCCCGTTGATCGTGTTGTAGACAGGCCCCGCCGGCGTCAGTGGAAATGCGGTATTAGTCTGCGGAGACGCTAGATATTGCAGACTTGAGCCGGTCACGAAAGGGTGTGCAAGTTTAAGAAGTCGAGGGTCTCCGTTTGGCCGCTGTGAAGAGCTCGGAATCTCGCTGGTCTGGCTGATGTTGAGCGGTATCCCAGTGCTCCCAACAAAGACCGGCGAAATATGGAAGTTTCGCAACCAAGAAGGGCCGGCCGTGGTGTAGACAACAGCAATGTTTACAATGTGTTTCACGTCAAGGCTCCCCGTAGCGATGTCTTTGATACGGAAGGGGCTGCTCACGGCGTACTGCGCAAACGCGGACGATCCGCTCGGTGACGAGAAGCTCTGGGTGAAAGAGCCGTCGTCCATACTCTTCGAGAATGTGTAGTTGGATATGAAAGCGAGTCGCGTGTTGAAATTCCGACGCACAGTAATCTGCAAACTGTTGTAATTTGACCCTCCGATATTGTCGGTCGAATTGAAGCTTGTCAGGTTCGGAAATTCTAGAGATCTCTGCGTGGCCACGCTTGTATTTGCGAGCGTAACAGCCGGTACATCTGAGAGAGGCACAGCGTTGTGGCCGAGCGTAAAAGGAAGGTGGAGACCATGGTTGCCCACGTAGTTGATCTCAGCAGTGATCGCAAGCGGTAATACGCGCTGGATGCCGAGGTTCCACTGCTCCATCATCGATACATGGTGAAGATTGTTGAAAAGTGCGGCAACCGAGTATGGATT
>CAZZYB010000211.1:0-6976 GCA_964658125.1 uncultured Acetobacteraceae bacterium
AAGGCCCGCCACAGACTCCGTAGCGAACCTCTGCGTCCTTCGCGCCTTTGCGTTGTCTTCCTAGCAGCGAACCACATTCGCCGCCTTGATCCCCTTCGTAGCATTCCGAGTATCCACCACCAGCTTCGACTCCGCGACGATCTTCGGGTAGTCATACTGCGTATGGTCCGTGACGATCAGCACACAGTCATACTGCCCCAAATCATCCAACGGAGTCGAAGTCATATTCAGGTTGTAGTGCCGTCCGCGCCCAACCTTCGGATGGAACGGATCGTTATAAAGCACCTCCGCCCCTTCCTTCCGCAGCAGCTCAATAATTGTCAACGAAGGCGACTCGCGAAGATCATCAATATCCTTCTTATAAGACATGCCTAACATCAAAATCTTCGACCCATTCATCGCCTTCTTGTGCGAGTTCAACGCCTTCGCGACCTGCATCGTCACGAACTCCGGCATCGCCTCATTCACTTCGCCGGCGAGCTCAATAAACCGAGTATTGAAGTCGTACTCCTTGGCTTTCCAGCTCAAATAAAACGGATCGATCGGGATGCAGTGCCCACCCAGCCCCGGCCCCGGATAGAATGGATGAAACCCAAACGGCTTCGTCGTAGCCGCATCGATCACCTCCCAGATATCCACGCCCATCCGCAGCGACAGCACCTTCAACTCATTCACCAGCGCAATATTCACGCAGCGATAGATGTTCTCCAGCAGCTTCGTCATCTCTGCCACACGCGTCGTAGAAACTCTTACCGACCGCGTAAAGATCCCCTCATACAACGTAGCTGCAAGCTCCGTCGCAACCAGGTCATGTCCACCGACAACCTTGGGAATATCGCGCCGCGCCACCTGCTTATTGCCCGGGTCTTCACGCTCCGGCGAGAACGCCACATAAAACACGCCGCTCTCAGCATTCCCTTCAGTCGCGGCCTTCAACCCACTCTTGCTCCCCGCCTCCAGCAGCGGGATCAGCACATCCTCCGTAGTCCCCGGATACGTCGTGCTCTCGAGCACCACAAGCTGCCCTTCCTGCAGCCACGGCGCCGTCGACTTTGCGGTCAGCTCGATGTAGCTCAGGTCCGGTTCGCGGTGACCCGTCAGCGGCGTGGGGACGCACATGATGATGACGTCCTGCTCGACCAGCTTCGCAAAATCCGTCGTCGCCGTGAAGCCATTCTTCACCGCGGCCTGTATCTCAACCTGCGGAATGCTGATGATGTACGTGCGCCCTGCGGCGATCTCCGTGATCTTGCTCTCATCAATATCGAAGCCGGTAACTTTGAATCCAGCCTCAGCAAAAAGCAGGCACAGTGGCAGGCCGACGTAACCCAGGCCGATCACTCCAACTCGGGCATCACGGGCTTTCAGGCGTTCAAGGCGATCAGCAGCAATCTTCGGGACGGTGACATCTTTTGTAATCGACATATTGCCTCATTATCGCATCGCCGCATCACAGCCAGGTCAGCTTTTCACACGAAGGTTGCACACGTTCGTAATCTCGGGAAAGCTCTGCACGGGTACTATCGAAGGGACGCCTCCACCAGACTTCACCCGGATCGGAGCGATTCACGAAACAACAGTAAAAGGAGATCAATGGCACGTTATTTAATCACGGGGATCGCCGGATTCATCGGCTCCACGCTGGCACACACTTTGGTAGAACAAGGCCACGAAGTCAGTGGCATCGACAACCTCTCAACCGGCAACCTCGACAACCTTGCCGACATAGCCTCCTCGGTCTCCTTCCAGCAAGCCGACCTGCAAGACCTCCCCGCCATGCACAAGGCATGCGAAGGCATTGACTACATCCTGCACCAAGCCGCACTCGCCTCGGTCCCGCGCTCGGTCAAGGACCCGCTAGCCTCGCATCAGGCCAATATCAATGGCACCCTCAACGTCCTCCTCGCAGCACGCGATGCGAAGGTCAAGCGCATCGTCTACGCCGCCTCCTCCTCAGCCTACGGAGACCAGCCTACCCAGCCCAAGCAGGAAGACATGCTTCCCCGCCCCCTCTCTCCCTACGCCACCCAGAAGCTCACCTGCGAGTACTACATCCAGTCCTTCTGCCACGTTTACGGCATGGAAGGCATCTGCACCCGCTACTTCAACATCTTTGGACCGCGCCAGGCTGCGGACTCACCCTATTCCGGCGTGATCGCCCATTTCATTCACAAGATGATGGCCGGCGAAACTCCCACCATCAACGGAGACGGCACCACCAGCCGCGACTTCACCTTCGTCCAGAACGCAGTCCAGGCCAACCTCCTCGCCTGCACCGCGCCGAAGGAGTTCGCCAACGGGCGCGTCTTCAACGTTGGGACCGGACACAGCCACACCCTCAACGAGCTCTACGATTCGCTCGCCAAAATCCTTGGCTTCAAAGAGCGCCCCAACTACGGGCCTGTCCGCGCAGGAGACGTCCAACACTCCCTCGCCGATATCACCCGCGCCAGCACTGAGCTAGGCTACAAACCCATGGCCGACTTCCACGCCGGTCTCGAAAAAACCGTCGCCTGGTATCTCGAAGAGAAAGCCAAAGCCTGACTGCACTGATTGTTAAAGCCGAAGAGCGTCCGCGAGGACGCTCTTCTAGCATTTAGTCCGCAAAGCTTTACCCCAGTTTCGCCAGCGCCGCAGCCGCATCCTTACCCGGCTTTCCGTTCGGGTCCAGCGACACCGCCTTCTTCAGCTGAGCCTCCGCGTCGCTCTTTCGCCCCAGCATGTTGTACGTCATGCCCAGGTGGTAGTGCATGGACGCATTCTCGGGATTTTGTTTCAGAGCATCCTCCAGAAGACCTCGTGCCGTCGAGAACGTCCCTTTATGGTAGTAAACCCAGGCCAGCGTATCGGCCGTATCCGGAGAGTGCGGCATCGCGCTCCGCGCCATCTGCGCATACGTCAGCGCCATGTCGATGCTCTGGTTGTTCTCCACCATCAGGTAAGCCAGGTTATTCGCCGCCAGCGCCTGTGCATTCTTCGCACCCGTTCCGGCACTGTTCGCCAGATCGAGCGTTTTCTTGTAATACTCCATCGCCTTGGGCGTATCGCCCTTCTGGTCTTCCAGCATGGCCATCATCGACACCGGATCGGGGTCCTTCGGATGTGCGCTCGACCACCGGTCCCAGATCTGAATCGCTTCATCCACATGCCCCTGGCCGGCCGCAGCCTGCGCAGACACCTGCACCGCGCGCTGGCTTGTCGGATCGATGCCCAGCGCCTTGTTCGCGCTGTCATGAGCCCCATTGAAGTCCCTTGTGCTCAACTGCACTTCGCCGAGCAGCGTGTACAGCTCCGCGTTCTTGGGAGCCTTCGCAATCTGCTGTTGAATCCGCGCTTCCGCCTTTTCCGGCTGCTTCAAATACATGTACGCGCCGACAATGTCCCCCAGCGCCATCGTGGAGTTCGGATCTTTGTCGAGCGCCTTCTCCAGCATTGATATGCCTTCAGGAACCTTGCTCTGCGCCAGACGAAGCCGCCCCAGCTCTGTATAAATTGAGGCATTGTTCGGATCTTTCTGGAGCGCAGTCTGGAAGTCCGCTTCAGCCTTGACCGGCAGCTTCTGGGCCATCTCCGCCATGCCACGCCACAGGTACCCCTGCGCCAGATCAGGCCGGATCGCGATCGTCTTCTCCCCAGCCTGCCCAAGGCCGCTGACATCTCCACGCTGACTCGCAAGCTGGGCCAGCGACGCCTGAATCGAAGGATCGCCTGGAGTCAGTCTCTCTGCCGTCCGGAAGTTGCTCTCCGCCGCGCCGATGTCCCCCTTCATCAACGCAACCCTTGCTGCAGCCAGCACAATCTGAGGGTTATCCGGAGCGGTCTTCAGCGCCGACTGCAACATATTGTAGGCTTCGTCGACCTTGTGGTCGTTCAGCAACAAGGCACTCCGCAGCAACTGCACTTGCGGGTTCGTGCCATTCGTCTTGCCGAGTTGGTCAGCAAGTGGCGCTACCTTGTCGAACTTACCCCGCGCAGCCAGAATCCCCGCATAGTTGAGCTTGATCGAATAGCTCTTAGGGTACTTCGAGTTCAGGTCCGCGAAGGTGCTTTCAGCCTTGTCCGCCTGGTTGGTGCGCAGATAGTAATCCTTAAGCAATGCGGGCGCGTCCGGGTTGTCCGAAAGATCCTCCACGGCCTTGCGCAAAGTCTCCTCAGCCTTGGCCTGATTCCCGGAGCGCATCTCCAATCCGGCCAGACCCGCACGAGGTTGAAAATCTTTAGGCGCAACCTGCATGGCGGCAAGATACTGCTGCTCCGCCCCTTGACGGTCGCCTTTTTTCTCCAACAGCGCAGCCAGCACCAGGCGAGCGTGCGTGTCCTTCCCATCCAGCGTAATCGCCTTCTGAAGCTCCTGCTCCGGCACACCCCCGCTGGCCGGATCTGTGCTTTGAATCAACGCCAGCGTCGTGTGAAACGAAGCCTCATTCGGCTTCAGCGCGAGAGCGTGCTGAATGTTCGTCAATGCATCCGCGCGGTTTCCCTTGCGTGCTGACACAGCCGCAAGCAGCGCATAGGCGTCCGCATTATTCGGATTCAGGTCAATCACCAGCTTCGCCTGCTCCAACGCGCGGTCCGCCGCATTGCCCGCCAGCAACAGGCTTCCCAAATCCAGATGCGCCTGCTCATTCTTTGGAGCGAGGTCGACAGCATGCAACAGTTCGCCGTACCCCTGCTTCACCGAACCAAGCTTGATGAGGACCTTCGCCAGCTCGTAATGGGCCTCTGGGAACTCGCGATCAACCTTCAGCGCATTCGAGAACTGGATGCTCGCTTCTTTAAGCTTTCCCGCAGCCTCGTAGTGTTTGCCGCTCTCCAGGTACTTCTGCTTGCGAACGTTGGGGTCGGAATTACAGCCGGTTGTAACAAGAAGCATCAGCAGAACTGGCGTCACAACGAACAGGCCGGACAAGCGACAACGATCTTTAAACATTTCCAAACCCTTCTTTTCCAACAGTGTAGCTGAGATTTTTCGATTGTGGATCGGCTGCAATCATACCTAAAGTACCCCTTTTAGTTGGGGATAAATGCCGGCAGCAGCGGGTTTAGCTGCTCGGCGAACGCGACCGCACGCTGATGAGCCTCCGCCCGGCTCTCGTTCTGAGACATCGGCGTCACGATACGGACCAGCGCCGCATCCGTCCGGCTATACCGGATCGAATCAGCCAGCGTATACAGTTTCGCCTTGTAGTCGTCGGCGATGCTCCGCCCATGCGACCGGTACCAGTACAGTACTTCCGCCCGCTCGTTGCCGTTGGAAATGACGTACTCCCCGACCTGAATGTCCTTGCCGCCATCGCCGCTTTTCAAGTTGGTGACGCCGGACTGGTCAAAGACCCATCCCGCTCCCGGAAGGCAATGTTGAGGAGAATGAATCGACTGTCCCGTCCGCTGCGTTGGGAAGTAGCCAATAAACAAACCAATTGGCGGTTCCGCCCCACCGCTAACCGGCCTGTAATTACGATTCAAAAACACGCCCTTACCCAGGACCGCCAACACTTCCGCATCCAGCGGAACGTCGGTAGCCGTCCAGTCCCCAATCGTCTCCGGCATCTCGCTCAAAGGCTGACTCGGTGGAACCCGGTCCACATCTCCCCGCACTCGCAGAACTACGGTCGCCGCCACCAGCAAAACAATCACAGTCCAAAGTTTGGCCGACTTCATGCCGCCACCTCGCGCTTCTTCCACAACACCCGCATCGCAACGTGGACCATATACAAAAGACTCAGCGACACCAGGAACACCAGGAACCCCGAAAATTCATGGAAGAACCCTTGGGCTTTATCGGGATCCCAGTACTGAACGCATAACCCCGTCCCAAAAATGCGCAGCGCATTCGCCGCCACTGCGATCGGAATGCTCGCCAGCGCAAGCACTGTCCGCCGAGCCATGCCCTTCTCCAGGAAATACCCGTAAATGATTGCCACCGTAAACAAGCTCATCAGCGACCGAATGCCGCTGCAGGCCTCCGCAACCTCCAGTTGCATCGCTGGCAACTGGATGACGTTACCCTCCCGCAGCACAGGAACGCCCGCCAGCGGGAGAAGACCGCTGGCTAACTTGGAAGCCATCAACTGCAGAGGGAACGTGATGTGATTCATCACCAGTACGGGTAGCGGAATCGCCAGCAGGCACACGAAAAACAGGAATATCGACTCCCGCAGCATCTTCCTGCCCAGCAGCAGCACAATAATTCCAGCCATCAGGATCAGAAACGATATGCGCGACAGGAAGAGGTCAGCTCCAAACACGCCTACGAGCAGAAGAAAAATCCCAGCCAGAATCAGCCCGATTCCTCCCCAGCTTGGCTTCACGGGGGTCGCAAGAAACGTCGCCCGCTTATCCCAGACAAGATACAAAACGAAGAAAGGTATCAGAAGGCCGTGCGAATAGTCGGGTATGTTGTACCAGTCCGACACCAGCTTAATGACAACCCTGTAATATAGGGCGAACAACAGCACACCCAAAACTACGGTCGGCACCCAGACCCGGCGTGACAACTCTAAGTTCGGCTCAACGCTAACGGGTTGACGCTCCGTCATCTCCGCAGGCGCAGTGACGCCGGAAGATGGTGCAGGGGCAGTAGCGGTGCTGTTCAGCATATTGAGCTTCTATGGACCCGTGAATACAACTTATATACTAGTGGCAAATTACTCGATGCACACACCCATTCGGGGCCAAAGTGAAATATCCTAACGTCAGCACAAAGCTGCAACATTGGTTTCATCGTATTCTGAGTGGCGCTTCACTCGAGAGTAAAATACAGAGAACGGAAATCGCATAAGGGTCCTTTGTCGCCAAACTTCAAACATGTCGCCTGCATTGCGTCGATGGATACGCTCGACCGGGGGCGGAGCATATTTCCGTGCGCACAACGGATTGCTTCTACTCACAGCCAGACAGATACTCTAACCTCATGGAAATCAGTTTCGCTAACCGAATCGATAGGTAAAGAACAATGAAAGTCAGTCGCTTCACG
>CAZZYB010000212.1:0-3924 GCA_964658125.1 uncultured Acetobacteraceae bacterium
GGGTTGAGATTTGGCGCCGGTTTTGGTGCCTGTCAGGACAGACCGGAGTTGCGTGGGAAGTGTTTAGGGAGGCGGCGGTTGAGAAGCAGGTCTCTCCACTTCGGTCGAGATGACAGATTTGTGAGGGTGTGGAGGAGAGCGGTTCGCTTCGCGAATACCCACCTTAGCGACGATGAAACTGTCGCGAAGATGGGGCACCCGGAGCTGTGGGTGGGGCATCCGATCGGTGGGTGAGCGAAAGGTGATGCCGATGTGATAGGCTCATGAGTTTTGTGAATGGAGAAAATGCGTGGCTATGTTTGGGTTGACTGAAGAGCAGGAGCAGTTGCGGAAGGAAGTACGGGCGTTTGCGGAGCGGGAAGTGGCGCCGCATGTTTCGGAGTGGGATGAGAAGAGCGAGTTTCCGCACAAGGTCGTCAAGAAGCTGGGCGAGATGGGGCTGATGGGTGTGATCTTCCCGGAAGAGCTGGGCGGCGCGGGGATGGGGTATGTGGAGTACGTGCTTGCCGTGGAAGAGCTTTCGCGGGTGGATGGGAGCGTGGGGATTATTGTGGCTTCGCATAATTCGCTGTGTACGAACCACATTTATCTCGGGGGTAATGACGCTCAGAAGAAGAAGTATGTGACCAAGCTGGCTAGCGGCGAGTGGCTGGGGGCGTGGGGGTTGACTGAGCCGGGGTCTGGGTCCGATGCGGGCGGGATGCGGACCACGGCTGTGCGCGGCGATGGTGGGTGGGTGCTGAATGGGTCGAAAACGTTTATTACGAATGGGACGTATGCCGATTGTGCGCTGGTGCTCGCCGTTACGGATAAGGAGAAGGGGACGCGGGGTGGGATTTCGGCGTTCGTGGTGGAGAAGGGGACACCTGGGTTCCGGCCGGGGAAGAAGGAGAACAAGCTGGGGTTGAGGGCTAGCGATACGGCGGAGCTGATCTTTGAGAACTGCGTGGTGCCGGAGGAGAACCTGGTTGGGGAGATCGGCGCCGGGTTCAAGGATGCGATGCGGGTGTTGGATGGAGGACGGATTTCTATCGCGGCGTTGTCGCTGGGGATGGCGCGGGGGGCTCTGGATGCGGCGGTGAAGTATGCGACGGCTCGGAAACAGTTTGGGAAGGCTATTTCGGAGTTTCAGGCTATTCAGTTCAAGCTGGCGGATATGGCTACGCAGCTCGATGCGGCGTGGTTGTTGACGATGCGCGCGGCGCAGATCAAGGACAAGGGACAGAAGGTGACCATGGAGGCTGCGATGGCGAAGCTCTATGCGAGCGAGGCGGCTTGCAGGATCTGCGATGAGGGGGTGCAGATTCATGGCGGGTATGGGTTTATCAAGGACTATCCGGCGGAGAAGTTTTATCGGGATGTGAAGCTTTGCACGATTGGGGAAGGGACGAGCGAGATTCAGAGGATTGTGATTTCGCGAGAGTTGTTGAAGGGGGCTAAGTAGAGCGGAGCGGTGGTTGAAAGGGGCGAGCGGGCTTGCTGGTGCGGGAGATGGTGCAGCTCCTTCGGCTGCGCTCAGGATGACGGATTTGGGAGGGTGTGGAGGAAAGCGGTTCGCTGCGCTACTGCCCACCTAAACGACGATGAAGCCGCCGTGTAGGTGGGGCACCCGGATTCGTTCCGTTACGATGGTCAGTATGGGGAAACCGATTATTGTGACGGGGGCGGCGGGGTTTATTGGCCGCAATGTTGTGGCGGAGTTGAACCGGCGGGGTGAGGAGAACCTTGTCCTGGTGGATGAGCTGGGCAAGGGTGAGAAGTGGAAGAACCTTGTCGGGCTGCGGTATGAGGATATTGTTTCGCCGGAGGAGTTCCTGGGGTTGCTGGAGGAGCATCAGTTTGCCGATGCTCGCGCGGTGATTCACCTGGGGGCTTGCAGTGCGACGACCGAGAAGGATGCGGACTATCTGCTGCGGAATAACTATCAGTACACGCGGGTGCTTTGTAACTGGTCGCTGGAGCATGATGCTCGGTTTGTGTATGCGTCGAGCGCCGCTACGTATGGCGATGGAGCGGATGGGTATGACGATGATGATGCCGTCACACCAACTTTGAAGCCGCTGAATATGTATGGGTATTCGAAGCACATGTTCGATCTGTGGGCGTTGAAGCATGAGCTGTTTGAGCGGATTGTGGGGCTGAAATACTTCAATGTTTATGGGCCTTATGAGGACCATAAAGGGGATATGCGGTCGGTGGTTTCGAAGAGTTATGAGCAGATTCGATGTGAGGGGTCGGTGCGGTTGTTCAAGAGCTATAAGCCGAAGTACAGGGACGGCGAGCAGATGCGGGATTTTGTTTATGTGAAGGATGCGGTGGATGTGACGCTGCACTTTGCGCTGCAGGATGCGGACGCTCCGGGTGGGCTGTTCAATTGCGGGACGGGGAAGGCTCGGACCTGGGTGGACCTGGCGAAGGCGACGTTTGCGGCGATGGGAGTGGAGCCGCGGATTGAGTTCACCGAGATGCCGAAGGAGTTGCAGGGGAAGTACCAGTACTTTACGGAGGCGTCGGTGAAGAAGCTGCGGGGGGCGGGGTATTCGCGGGAGTTTACGAGTTTGGAGGATGGGGTTGGGGAGTATGTGCGCGGGTATTATCTGGCGCGGGGGTGAGCGGCGGGCCGGGTCCAAACGCAGATTCCCTTCGGGAATGACAAACAAAAAGGTATGCTTCTCGTGCGTATGCAGATGATCAAGGCGATATATCCGGGGACGTTCGATCCGCTGACTAACGGTCATCTTGACCTGATTGCGCGGGGGGCGAAGATTGTCGACCATTTGGTGGTGGCGATTCTGCGTAACTCTGAAAAAGGGACGCCGCTGTTTACGGTGCCGGAGCGCGAGGAGATGATTCGCGAGGCTACGGTTGGGTTTGGGAATGTGTCGGTGGCTACGTTCGATGGGCTGCTGGTGGATTTTGCGCGGGCGCAGGGGGCTCGGGCGGTGCTGCGGGGGATTCGCGCGATCTCGGATTATGAATATGAGTTTCAGATGGCGATGATGAATCGCAAGCTGAACCCCGAGATCGAGACGCTGTTCATGATGCCGGCGGAGCAGTACACGTATGTGAGTTCGCGGCTGATCAAGGGGGTGTTCCGGTTGGGTGGAGATGTGACGGAGCTGGTGCCTCCGCTGGTGGTGGAGAGGCTGAAGGCGAAGGGGCCGGCGGCGAAGGTATGACGCTTCAGGAGCAGTTTGGGGCGATCGACATTTATGTGTTTGACCAGATTCTGCGGGGGAATATTGCGCCGGGGATGAGGGTGCTGGATGCCGGATGTGGCGGCGGGCGGAACCTGGTTTATCTGCTGCGCGAAGGGTATGAGATTTTTGGGTGCGACCAGGACCCGTACGCGGTGGAGGGTGTGCGAGCTCTGGCTCGCGAGCTGGGGCCGGGGTTTCCGGTGGAGAATTTTCAGGTGGCGGCGCTGGAGCGGATGCCGTTTCCGGATGCTCACGCCGATGTGGTGATCTGTAATTCGGTGCTGCATTTTGCGCGGGATGAGGCCCACTTTCGAGCGATGGTGGCGGAACTTTGGAGGGTGTTGCGGCCGGGTGGGATGCTGTTTTGCCGGCTGGGGTCGAGGATTGGGATGGAGTTTGAGCGGGGGCGGGGCGATCTCTTTCGGATTGGGGATGGGCAGGAGTGGTTCCTGGTGGATGAGGGGATGTTGATGGGGTTGACGCGGCAGTTGGGTGGGGATCTGGTGGATCGGCTGAAGACTACGGTGGTGCAGGACTATCGGTGTATGACTACGTGGGTGGTGGGGAAGCGGTAGGTGGTTGAACGGTTCACGCTTTGGTGGCGGGGAGTTGAACTTGGCGGTCCTTCGGCTTCGCTCAGGATGACAAATTTGTGGAGGGATAGAAGAGAGCGGTCGGGCCTGGCGCGAGGCCCAGCACTGAAATCAGAGTCGCGTCGGCTTTA
>CAZZYB010000212.1:3934-5988 GCA_964658125.1 uncultured Acetobacteraceae bacterium
GGGGGGCAAATCTGAAAGACTGTAGGTATGAGTACAGCGACTGCGCAGAAAGTCCTTTCCGATCGGATCAACCGCATTGAAGTTTCGGCCACGATGGCCATTACCGCCGAGGCGTTGAAGATGAAGGCTGCCGGGATTGACCTTGCGGACTTTGGCGCGGGTGAGCCGCACTTTGCTACGCCGCGACACATCAAGGATGCCGCGATCGAGGCGATTGAGAAGAACTTTACCCGGTATACGGCGGTGGCTGGTGTGCCGCAGGTTCGGCAAGCTGTGGTGGACCGGCATAAGGCGGACTTCGGGTCGGACTATACGGTTGAGGAGTGCGTGTTTACGACCGGTGGGAAGCTGGCGCTGTTCAATGCGATCCAGGTGCTGGTGGATCACGGCGATGAGGTGATTTTGCCGGTGCCTTACTGGGTGAGCTTCAAGGACATCATTCAGTATGCGGGCGGCAAGGTGGTGTACGTCGAGAGCGATGAGCGTGAGAACTTTCGCATTACGGCGAAGATGATCGAGGCTGCGATTACTGACCGGACGAAGGCGATTATTTTGAATACGCCGTCGAATCCTTCGGGGGCGGTGGTGAGTCCGGAAGATTTGGAAGCGATCGTTCGGCTGGCGCATAAGCATGGGATTTATGTGCTGCTCGATGAGTGCTATGTGTATTTGAACTTTACGGGCAAGGCTGTGAGCGGTGGGTCGTTTACGGACTGCAAGGAGCATGTGGTGGTCCTTGGGTCGCTGTCGAAGACGTATGCGATGACCGGTTGGCGCGCGGGATTTGCGCTGGGGCCGAAGCAGATTATTTCGGCGATGAGCAAGCTGCAGTCGCAGTCGACATCGAACACGGCGAGCATGGTGCAGCAGGCTTCGATTGCGGCGCTGACGGCTTCGCAGGATTGTGTCTTGGAGATGCGCGCGGATTACATTACGCTGCGGGATCGGGTGCTGGAGGGTTTCAAGAGTATTCCGGGACTGACTTGCACGGTGCCTGAGGGTGCGTTTTATGTGTACCCGAATGTGTCGGCGTTTCTGGGCAAGGGCGGTGTGCGGAATACGACGGAGCTTGCGGCGAAGCTGTTGAGCGAGGCGCATGTGGTGGTGGTTCCGGGCGAGGCGTTTGGGACTGATGAACACATTCGGTTGTCGTATGCGGTGTCTGGCGACGTGATCGATAAGGGTGTGGCGCGGCTTCGCGAGTACTTCGCAAAACTTTCTTAGATCGAAGACGCTACCGCGCTGAGACGTGGAGCGAGGGTAGGACCGTGCACGCATGATTGAAAAATTGGAAACAACGCCTTCTTTTACTGCCGTGATCCTGGCGGGGGGCAGTGGAACGCGGTTCTGGCCGCGGAGCCGGAAGGCTCGCGCGAAGCAGGTGCTGGCGCTGAGCGGCGATACGACGATGATTCAGCAGACTGTCGAGCGGCTGCTGCCGGTGACGAAGGCTGAGAACATCTGGGTTCTGACGAATGCGGCGCTGCGGCCGATGATTGTCGACCAGTTGCCGGAGCTGACGGGTGAGCATATTTTGAGTGAGCCGGTGGCGCGCAATACGGCTCCGGCGTGCGCGCTGGCGGCGTTTGTGATGGAGCGGACGGACCCGGATAGTGTGTTGGGAATATTTCCTTCGGACCACGTGGTGGGTGATCCGGCGCGTTTTCGCGAGGTGATTGAAGCGGGTGTGCGGGTGGCGGCCAGCGGAGACCGGATTGTGGTGTTGGGCGTTCCTCCGACCCGCGCTGAGACGGGGTACGGGTACATTGAGCGCGGGGAGAAGGCGGCTGCGGTGCCGAGTGGGGATGTGCAGGTTCGGCGGGTCCGGCGGTTTGTGGAGAAGCCGGAGCGGAAGAGGGCGGAGGAGTTTTTTGCTTCCGGAAATTATGCGTGGAACAGCGGCATTTTTCTGTGGAGCGCGAAGACGCTGACGGCCGCTATTCGGCAGTATTGTCCGGATATGGTGGGGCCGCTGGAGACGATTGCCGCGGCGGTGGGGACGGCTGAGTTTGAGCGGGTGTTTGAGGAAGAGTATCCGAAGTGTACGGACATCA
>CAZZYB010000212.1:5998-6968 GCA_964658125.1 uncultured Acetobacteraceae bacterium
ACATCAGCGTGGACTTTGCGGTGCTGGAGCCGAGGTCCCGGCGTGGGGAGATGGGGTCGGAAATTTATTGTTTGCCGGCGGATTTCGGATGGAACGATCTGGGGTCGTGGTCGGCTCTGCATGAGCATAAGGCGGAGTGTGCACCGCACTTGCTGTGGCAGAAGAACGTGCTCGACGGCGCGGATGCGGATAGCGTGACGGTCGATGCAGGTGGGAATTATGTGTTTGCGCCGGGTAAGGTTGTGTCGCTGATCGGGGTGCATAACTTGATCGTTGTGGAGACGGAGGATGCGCTGCTGGTGACGACTCGGGACCGGGCGCAGGATGTGGGGAAGATTGTGACGGCGCTGCGTAAAGCGGGGCGTGAGGATGTGATTTGAGGTCGTGGTTGAACGGGTCGAGCGGTTGAGGTGGTGCGGGCAAGAAGCAGGTCCTTCGACTTCGCTCAGGATGACAAATTTGTGATGGTGCGAGCGAGTTCAAGGCTGGACACCAGAGGTTGAGATGGCTGAGACGGTTGTGAAGTTTGGGACGGATGGTTGGCGGGGGATTATTGCCGACGATTTTACCTATGCGAATGTGCGGGTGGCGGCGCGGGCGATTGCGCATTATGTGATCGAGCATGAGGATGCTGCGGCGGGCGTTTGCGTTGGGTACGATACGAGATTTGGTTCGCGGTCGTTTGCGAATGTGGTGGCGAAGGTGCTCGCGGGGGCGGGGATTCCCGTGTGGCTGGCAGATAAATTTACTCCTACTCCGGAGCTGTCGTTTGCGGTGCGTGGGCGGAAGGCTGCGGGCGGGGTGATGATTACGTCGAGCCACAATCCGGCGGAGTGGAATGGGGTTAAGTACAAGGCCAGTTATGGTGGGTCGGGTAGTCCGGCGATTATTGCGTCGATTGAGAGCTACCTGATGAAGCCGCTGGCAGATGCGGCGGAGCCAGCGAAGATTGAGCTGGTCGATTTTGCTC
>CAZZYB010000213.1:0-6946 GCA_964658125.1 uncultured Acetobacteraceae bacterium
GCGGAGCCAGAGGCCGGCTAACATTCCGAAGAGCGCTGTGGCGATGGACGGGAGGGTGGAGAGCAGGCCTTCGGGGTCGCGGGTGCGCTCGTAGAGGTGGGGGGCGGAGAAGATGTGGCGGTCGAGCCAGGCGGTGAGGTTGGCGTCGTGGTCGTTGATGGGGATGCTGTGAGTGGGGATGCCGAAACCGGGGACGGGGACGAAGCGCATCAGGATCCAGTAGCCGAGGAGGCAGGCTATGGCGAGGATGGCTTTGTCTTTCCAGGTAGGCGAGATGAGGTAGAGCGTGGCGACGACGAAGTAGCAGACGCCGATGCGGGGGAGGACGCCGTAGAAGCGGGCGGTGGCGAGGTGGAAGTGGGGGAAGTTGTTGACGATGAAACCGAAGAGGATGAGGAGGAGGGCTCGGCGGAGGGTGTGGAGGAAGAGCTCTTTGCGGGTGGCTCCGCGGGCGAGGCGCGAGGCGGTGGAGAGGACCGTGGAGAGGCCGACGAGGAGCAGGAAAGTGGGGAAGACGAGGTCGGTGGCGGTGAAGCCGTTCCAGGCGGCGTGGGAGAGTTGGGAGAAGGGCGCGGGGCCGCTCTGGTTGTTGACGATGATCATGAAGGCGATGGTGAGGCCGCGGAGGACGTCGAGGGAGAGCAGCCGCTCGGTGGGGCGGAGGATGTCGGCGTCGGTAGTGGGGGCGAAGTCGGGGTCGCGGTGGGTCATGGGGATTATTCGGGGGGACCGACGGTGACGACGAAGTAGGAGCAGGGTGTGTCGCCGGCGTTGCGAATCCAGTGATGGTCGCCGGCGGTGACGATGCCTACGTCGCCGGCTTCCATGCGGTGGGCTACGCCGTTAATGTTGAGCTCGCAGACGCCTTGTTTTACCAGCCAGATTTCGTTGTGGAGATGGGTGCCGTCGGGTTCGTGGACCGCTCCTACTTTTTGCGTGGTTTCGTGGATTTCGATCTGGATGTTGCCGGCTTTTAACATGCCGTGGGTGAAGGGCTGGCCTACTCGGTCGGCGTTGGGGTCTTTGGGCGGGCCGGCTTTGTAGACGCCTGAGGAGAGGAGGGGCTGGATGGGTTTGGGCTTCGCGGGGTCGGCGGTTTGGGCGGTGGCTTCGGGGAGAAAAGCGGTGGCGGCGAGGAGTGCGGGTAGCAGGTTTGCGAATTCGCGGCGGTCCATCGTGGGGTTGATCCTCCGGTATGACGATACTTGAAGATGAGGGCTTAAATGGGAACCCGGGTCCGAAAATCCGGACCCGGGGCACCCGAGAAGCAGATCCTCCGCTGCGCGAAGGATGACAACTTTAGACAGTGGTTAGGGCGAGGCCGGCGGATTTTTCTTCGCCGTCGGCCGCTACGGGGCGGTAGTGGAGCAGGTTGTTTTCGAGGTAAACCTCGAGGAAGGCGGGTCGCTCGGCGATGAGGCCGCCGATGAGCGCTTCCGAGAGGGGGTCCTCGATGTACTTTTGCAGCGCGCGGCGCAAGGGGCGGGCGCCGTAGCTGCGGTCGACCAATGTCTTTTCGAGGATCCAGCGCTTGGCGTCGTCCTGTACCGAGATGGTGATCGCCTTGTGGACGAGGTTGGTGTTGAGCTGCTGAACGAGGAGCTCGAGGATCTGCATGAGGTCCGAGTCGGAGAGCGAGGTGAAGACGATGACCTCGTCGAGACGGTTGAGGAACTCGGGGTTGAAGGTGCGCTTCACCTCCGACATGACCATCTCCTGCATCTTCTCGAGGACGACTTCGTCCTTGCTCGATTGGAAGCCGAGACCTTCGCGCTTCATGAGGTGCTTGGCGCCGATGTTCGAGGTCATGACGATGATGACGTTTTTGAAGTCGACCGTGTTGCCGAGACCGTCGGTTAGCTGGCCGTCTTCAAAGACCTGGAGCAGGAGGTTGAAGACGTCGGGGTGCGCTTTTTCTACTTCGTCGAGAAGGACGACGGAGTAAGGGTTGCGCTTGACGCGCTCGGTGAGTTGGCCGCCCTCTTCGTAGCCGACATAACCTGGAGGCGAGCCGATGAGTTTGGAGACGGAGTGCTTCTCCATGAACTCCGACATGTCGAAGCGGATGAGGGACTTTTCGGAGCCGAAGAGGAACTGCGCGAGGGTGCGCGCGACTTCGGTTTTGCCGACACCGGTGGGGCCGAGGAAGAGGAAGCTGCCGATGGGGCGGGCAGGGTTCTTGAGGCCTGCACGGCTGCGGCGGATGGCGCGGGCGAGCGCGCTGATGGCGCGGTCCTGCGAGATGACGCGGCGGTGGAGCTCTTCTTCGACACGGAGGAGCTTTTGGGTTTCTTCTTCCTTGATCGAGGTGATGGGAACGCCGGTCCAGCGGGAGACAACGTCTTCGATGTCTTCGCGGGTGACGATGCCGGAGGAGCTGTCGTCGAGGTGATATTTTTCGCGCAGGGCGCGGAGGTTGTCGCGCTCCTTGCGTTCCTCGTCGGAGTAGAAGCGGGCCTTCTCGAACTCGTGGTTGGCAATGGCGTTTTCCATGCGGTGCACGATGAACTTGATGCGCTTCTGGACTTCGGTGATCTCTTCGGGGAGCGAGGTCTGGCGGAGCTTTACCCTTGCCCCTGCTTCATCGATAAGGTCGATGGCCTTGTCTGGGAGGAAGCGGTCGGGGATGTAGCGGTGGGAGTGCGAGACCGAGAAGGTGATGGCGTCGTCGGTGTAGCTGACGGCGTGGAACTTCTCGTATTTTTCCTTGATGCCCATGATGATCTTGATCGCGTCCTCTTCGTTCGGGGGCGGGACCTTGACGGCCTGGAAGCGGCGCTCGAGGGAACGATCTTTTTCGATGGACTTGCGGTACTCGGCTGGCGTTGTGGCGCCGATGCACTGGATTTCGCCGCGGCTGAGGGCGGGCTTGAGGATGTTGGCGGCGTCGAGTGAGCCTTCAGCGGAGCCGGCGCCGACGAGGGTGTGGAGCTCGTCGATGAAGACGATGGAGTTCTGGTTTTCCATCAGCTCTTTCATGATGGTCTTGAGGCGCTCTTCGAACTGGCCGCGGTATTTTGTGCCGGCTACGATGAGCGAGAGGTCGAGGGAGAGGACTTTTTTGTCAGCGAGGAAGGAAGGGACTTCGCCGTCGGCGATTTTTTGCGCGAGGCCTTCTACGATGGCGGTTTTGCCGACGCCGGGTTCGCCGATGAGGACGGGGTTGTTTTTGGTGCGGCGGCAGAGGATCTGGATGAGGCGTTCGAGCTCAGTGTCGCGGCCTACGAGGGGGTCGAGTTGCTGGTCGGCTGCGGCCTGGGTGAGGTCGCGGGAGAATTCGGCGAGGAGAGACTGCTCCTGGGTGCCGCGCTGCTTGCTGCTGCTGGAGCTTGAGGATTGCGCGGGGGCTTTCTCCTGCGTGGTGCGCTGGAGTTCTTCTCGGATGGTGGCGAGGCGGAGGCCGCGCTCCTGGAGGATCTCGGCGGCGAAGCATTTCTCTTCGCGCAGGAGGCCCAGGAGGAGGTGCTCGGTGCCGATGTGTTTGTGGGAGAGACGTTCGGCTTCTTCAGCGGCGTAGGCGAGGACTCGCTTGCACTCGTTGGAGAGTGGGAGGTCGACCGAGGTGGAGACTTTCTCGCGCACGGTGGTGTGCTGCTCGATCTGTTTGCGGATGGATTCGACCGTGGCGTGCGAGCGCAGGAAGCGATTGGTGAGCGCTTTATCTTCGCGCAGGAGGCCGAGCAGGAGGTGTTCGGTTTCGATGTAGGGCGAGCCAAACTGGCTCGCTTCGTAGCGCGCAAAGAAGATGACGCGCCGGGCCTTTTCTGTGTAGCGTTCGAACATGCTCCCCCTTCGAACTGCCGAGTCTACGCCGTGGCGTGGAGTGGCATGAAAACGTGGGCCGCCGCCGCGGTGATTTGCGACGGAAAGAACTGATTGCCGGAGAGTCAGCAGCCAGAGAGTTGAATACAGTGTATCTAACTCTATCTCTCGCGGGCTGATCTGCGAATCCGCTGAGATGCGGGATCCTTGAGAATTGGATGCGAATGTGGAAAAGGGGATGCAACGGAGGGTTCACGGGGGTGATCCAGGCGAACGGTGCGGGAGTTTTGGGAGTGGGGCGCGGCGGATTTTGACAAGGGGAATTCTGGGGACTTAGAGTTTTCCACCCGGGGGGCCGGACCCCGAGAACAGGATCGCAAGGAGCTTGAGTTGGGTATGTGGACCTCGACGGGACGGAAGGGGATGAAGAAGGGCGGGGCGCTTGCGGTGGGGCGCGCTATCGGGGGCGCTGTGTCTATCGTTCTGCTGTTCGGCGTGAGCCTGGCAGGATGTGCAGGGAGTTCTTCTTCTCCGAGCCCCATTCAGGGGGGCCCGTTGCCGCCTCCCGGAATTTTTGACGCCTACAAGCTCTCCGGTGACGTGACGTTCGTGCACGATCCGAGCATCATCCGGCTAGGGAATACTTACTACGCGTTTACGACAGACCCCGGGCCGGTTGCGGGTAGTCCAGCGCTGGGGAACGGGCTACAGATACGGTGTTCGCAGGACAAGCTTGTCTGGAAACTTTGTGGGCAGATATTTACGGCGGTGCCCGCGGAAGTTTTGCAGGTGCTGCCTGCGGTGACGTCGCTGTGGGCGCCGGATGTTTCTTACTTCAATGGCTTGTATCACGTGTATTACGCGGGCTCGTATTTTGGGACGAACCAGTCGGTGATTGGGCTGGTGACGACGCCTACTCTGGACTCGACGGACCCGGCTTATCAGTGGACTGATCAAGGGATCGTGCTCTCGTCGAAGGCTTCCGACAACTACAACGCGATTGACCCCAACATTCTTGTCGACACCGATGCTACCGGCGCGCAGACGCATATCTGGATGCAGTATGGGAGCTATTGGGGAGGGATTTTTCAGCGCGAGATCGATCCGGTGACGGGCGGGCTGTCGACGGTGAACACTGCTGTGACGAATCTCGCGACACGGCCGAACGTGCAGAATAACCCGATTGAAGGGTCCTCGCTGGTGAAGAAGAACGGGTTCTACTATCTCTTTGCTTCGTTCGACTATTGCTGTCTGAACCCGGCTTCGGGGGATAACTACAAGGTTGCGGTGGGACGGTCTACCAGCGCGAATGGACCGTTCCTGGACCAGGCGGGAACGCCGATGCTGCAGGGTGGAGGGACGATCCTGCTGCAGGGCAATGGGACGACGTGGAGCGCTCCCGGTGGGGAGACGGTGTATATCGATCCGACCGGGGGCGACCTGATCGTGTTTCACGCGCTGAAGGTGCAGCAGAATTATCTGGACTATTTGTACGTGAATACGGTGACGTGGGATACGGGCTGGCCGGTGATACAGCCTTAGCGGGGCTCCACTCAGGCGGGGGAGAGCTGGCCGTTGCGGAGGCGCAGGACGCGGTCGCAGCGGCTGGCGAAGTCGAGGTTGTGAGTGACCAGGACGCTGGCGAGGGGGTGCTCGCGGTCCAGTTGCTGCTCACGATGTAGCTGCTGGATGAGGGTGAAGACGGCGTCGGCGGTGGCGGTGTCGAGGTCGCCGGTGGGTTCGTCGGCGAGGAGGAGTTTGGGTTCGGTGACGAGGGCTCGGGCGAGGGAGATGCGCTGCTGCTCGCCGCCGGAGAGTTCGCCGGAGCGGTGGTGGGCGCGGTCTTCGAGGCCTACTTTTTTTAGCCAGGTCGCGGCGGAGGTTAGGGCCTGGTTGTGGGACGTGCCGCGGGAGAGGAGAGGCATGGCGATGTTTTCGAGCGCGGTGAACTCGGGGAGGAGGTAGTGGAACTGCCAGACGTAGCCGATGTCGCGGTTGCGGTAGGTGGCGGCTTGTTTGCGGGTGAGGGCGGTGACGTTGGTGTCGGCGCACCAGACTTCGCCGGTGGTGGGGCTGTCCAGGGCGGCGAGGAGGTGGAGGAGGGAACTCTTGCCGGTGCCGGATTCGCCTACGATGGCGACCATTTCTCCGGCGGCCACGGTGAGGTTTAGGCCGCGGAATAGGGTGAGGCCGGGGGCGTTGGGGGTTAGGGGAGCGTAGGTTTTTTCGAGGGCTGTGGCGCGGAGGACGGTCATTAGTCTTCGGCTACCTTGGCGCCGTCGTCGCCTACGGCTGAGACTTGCTGGTCGCTGTTGTTGATGGTTGTTGGGGTGGTGGATGGTTTGGGGGCGTTGGGGTTCCAGTCGGCGCGGAAGGGGATGGCGAGGCGGTTCCAGGCGTTGATGCTGGCGATGGTGAGGGTGAGGTCGACGAGATCTTTGCCGGTGAAGAACTGGTTGACGGCGGCGTACTCGGCGTCGGAGACGTGGGTGGCTTGGATGTTGGTGACGGCGTCGGTGTAGGCGAGGGCGGCGCGCTCGCGGGGGGTGAAGGCGTCGGAGGAGGGCCAGTTCGCGATGGCGTCGATGCGGGTTGGGGGTTCGTGGTGCTTGGCTAGTTCGTGCTTGTGCATCTCGATGCAGAAGGCGCAGCCATTCAGGGTGGAGGCGCGGAGGCGGATGAGTTCGCGGAGGACCGCGGGGAGGGTGGTGGCGGTGTTGAGGTAGTGCTCGAAGGCGCGGAGGGCGGCGAGGCCTTCGGGGGCTAGTTCGGCGTAGCGGAGTCGTTGGGACATAGATGAAGTTTTAGCAGTATTCGAGTATTAGGAGGCGCTCGTTGATCACATTGATAGCTTCGTCTACATTTTTCGGCGAATCGAGAAGGGGGAGGCGCACCATGTTCGTAAAGTCTCCGGCTAATTCATTTCGACCAAATTCACCGCGTTCCAGACGGTCTAAACGGTAGAGAACGTCGAGCCAACAGATTGCCAAGATGTTTTCGATTTTTTCGTGGCTTTCATCCGCGGTTCGCATCATCTATCCCTTGGCAAGTGGCGTGAAGAGATCATAGTCGAAAGCGTGCATCCGTTTGCGTATGTGGCAGGCCGATAGGCCGGGCTTACAGCCCTCAGATTATCGCCGTCCGTAAACCCAGGGCGTTGCCCTGGGCTGGTATAGGGCGCGCC
>CAZZYB010000214.1:0-6913 GCA_964658125.1 uncultured Acetobacteraceae bacterium
CCATTCATTTCCGGCCATCCGTTTCGCATGAAGCATCTGGCGGCGGCGCTGGCTGTGCCGCTGGTGGGGTTGTATGGGCCGACTAGTCCGGAGCGAAATGGGCCGTGGGGGCCGGGGATTAAGCGCGTTTTGAGGCATGAATCGTCGGTTACGAGCTATAAGCGGGCGGAAGAGATTGACCGGGGGCTGGCGCAGATCGAGGTAAGTGAGGTTCTGGAGGCCGCGATGGGGGTTTCGAGCGCTTTTGTTTGAGAGAATGGTGCGATGGGCTCGGAAAAGACTGGATGGGCGCGGATTGCGGGCCGGATACGGGTTCCGCTGGGGTTTGTAGTCGCGGCGGTGTTCCTGGTGTTCGCTCAGCCTAGTTGGCAGACGTTGGGGTGGAGCCTGTTGCTGGTGGTTCCGGGGGTCTGGCTGCGAGGGTACGCGGCGGGGTATGTCAAGAAGAATGCAGAACTTACGGTCACCGGGCCGTATGCGTATACGCGTAATCCCTTGTATCTGGGGTCGATGGGAATTGCGTTTGGGTTTGCCGTGGCGGCAGGGCGATGGTGGTTGGTGGTGCTGCTGACGGCGATGTTTCTGGCCATTTATGTGCCTACAATCCTGTCGGAAGAAGCGTTTTTAAGGGGTGTTTTTCCTCAGTTTGAGGGGTATTCGCGCAGAGTGCCCCGGCTGCTTCCAAGACTGACCCCGGCGAGGTTGGGGGCAGAGGCGGGGAGGTTCTCGCGGGAGCGTTACCTGCACCATCGCGAGTACAATGCTGGTATGGGCGCTGCGGCGATTTATGCGGTCCTGATCGCCCGAATGTATGGGGAACCTCTAGTCCGGATGTGGCTGTCGCGCGGTAGATGACGCTGGCTAGACTCCCGGCCCCCTGACTCCGTCCAACCTTTAGGAGTGAACGATTTTGAAGATTTTTTTACGCTGGGCTGCGGTGATTTGCCTGTTCGCTGGTGAAGCCTCCCAGGCACAAATATTTTCCAGGGCGGCCCCGGCGCCGCAAAAGCCGATTCCGACGCTGACTCCCCCGCCCGCAGGTTTTCAGTATCCGACGCACCAGACGTTGACGTTTTCGGTTGACTGGCGAGTGTTCACCGCCGGGATGGCCGTTTTCCACCTGGAGCAGGTGGGCGACACCCAGAAAATTTCCGCGACGGCGGACACCGGCGGCGCGGTGAATATGCTGTTCCCGGTGGTCGACAAGTTCCAGTCCGGCTTTGACACCAAGACGGGCTGCTCGACCGGGTTCAACAAGCAGATCCTCGAAGGCCGGCGCAAGATTGCCAGCGAACTGACGTTCGATTACACGCGCGGCAAGCAGGACCAGCATGAGCGGAACCTGGTGAAGGGCACGGCGACGCAGAAGGAAGCGAATATTCCGGCCTGCGTTACGGATTCGCTCTCTGCGATCTTCTACGCGCAGTCGCAGCCTATGACCGTGGGCCAGACGTTCGGCTTCCCGCTGGCCGACTCCATGCGCACCGTTACGGTGAATATGAAGGTCGAGGCCAAGGAAGAGATCAAGACTCCGGCCGGAACCTTCCAAACGTTGAAAGTGGAACCGCTGGCGGATGAAGGCGTGGTCAAGAATCGTGGGCACATCTGGATCTGGTACACCGACGATGCGCGGCACATCCCGGTTCAGATTCAGGCGCGGCTGTTCTGGGGAACGATTACGTTTCATCTGCAGTCGATCGACTTGAAGTAGGCATCTGAAGAGCAGGGATTAGGAGCGTGGAGGTGGGGGGCATGGAGACTGCGGAATCGAATGCAGGGTTTGTGACTGTCGCGAAGTTCCTCGACCCGGCCGAGGCGCATATGGCGGTGGGAGCGCTTGAGTCTGAAGGCATTGAGTGCTTTCTGCAGGGCGAGAACGCCAATAGCCTTGTGCCGATGGCTTTCCGGACGCGGCTGATGGTAAGCGGAAGCGACGAAGCAGCGGCTCGCGAGATTCTCGACGCAGCCGAAGCGGCTGAGCCGGGCGCCGAAGGAGACGAGGCGCCATGAGTCGTCCGAAGGCGGTGGTTTGCCTCTCCGGGGGCATGGATTCGACGGTCTGCGCCACCCTCGCTTCGCGAGACTACGACAGCTATGGGCTGCACTTCAGCTACGGCCAGCGCAGTGAGGCGCACGAGTTGCGGTCGGCGCGCGACGTTGCAGCCGCAGTCGGGTTGAAAGAGTTGTTGGAGTTGAAGACGGACCTGTTCCGGCATATTGGCGGATCGGCGCTGACCGATAGTTCGATTGCCGTGCCGGATGCGGGTGCCGACGAAGACACGGCGCAGCGTCGCGGCAAGGATGTGCCGGTGACGTATGTTCCGTTTCGCAACGCGCATTTTTTGAGCGCGGCGGTGAGTTGGGCGGAGGTGCTGGGCGCGGGAACGGTGTTCATCGGTGCGGTGGAGCAGGACAGTTCGGGCTATCCCGACTGCCGTCCGGCGTACTATGACGCGTTCAACCGGCTGATTCGCGAAGGCACTAAAGATGGGGAGATTGCGGTGGTAACACCGCTGATCCGGTTGAAGAAACATGAGATCGTGCGGCTGGGAGTTGAATTAGGCGCACCGTTGCATGTAAGTTGGTCGTGCTACTCGGGTGAAACCGAGGCTTGCGGTGTGTGCGAAAGCTGCGCCTTGCGGCTGAGGGCGTTTCGCGAAGCTGGAGCGGTGGACCCGATCCCGTACGCCAGGCGTTGAGGTTGAGGTTGAGGTCGAGATGGGACGGGATGCTGCAGAACGAGCGTATTCCGAAGAAATGAAGATATGAGAGGAACACCGATGATGAAGCTCAAGCTCTACTCCCTGCTGGCGGCGATTGTGATGTTGCCGGCAACGCTGCTCGGCCAGAACGCCACCCTTCACGGGCACGTCAACAACGCCGCCGGGCTCACGATACCCGAAGCGCAGGTGAAGCTGACCACCGACAGGAGTGCCCAGTTCAAAGATCAGAAGTTCAAGTACACCTTCGACGTCGATGCCAATGGCGACTACAAGGGAGCCAATATTGCTCCCGGCGACTACCTGGCGATTGTCGTTTCGAAGAATACAAGCGTGGATTTTTTCGAGGTGAGCCTGAAGGCCAACGAAGACAAGCTGCTCAACTTCGACATGACTCGCAAAGAGTATCTGGACAAGATGAGTCCCGAGGATAAGAAGGCGCTGGAGGAGTACAAGAAGAAGGCTTCTGAAGCCATCGGCGCGAACAAGGTTGTGGCGAATCTGAATGCCACGCTGGCGCGAGTTCGCGAAGACCTGAGGGCTGCGGCGGCACCGAAGTACGAGGACGTGAGCAAGGATGTGGCCGACATGAAATCGGCGACAGAAGCCAAGCCTGACGAAGGCATTTTGTGGCTGACGTACGCCGACACACTCCAGGCCCAGGCCGATCATCTGGCCAAGCAGGACAAGACCGACCACAAGCCCGTCAGCGGCGACGAGGCCGCGATGAAGAACTACAACGATGCGATTGAGGCCTACAACAAGGCCATCACGCTGAACCAGGCGTCGAAGAAGCCGGATCCGCTGATCCAGGCCACCGGCTACAACCAGATCGGCAACGCGCAGGCCAAGCAGGGCAAGGTTCCTGAAGCGTCGGCGGCGTTTGAATCTGCCGCCAAGCTGCAGCCCGCCGCTGCCGCGATGTACTACGGCAACGAAGCCGCCGTGCTGTTCAACGCCAGCAACAACGGCGGGAACACCATCGAGGCCGCCGGCGCTGCTGCCGACAAGGCAATTGCCGCTGATCCTACCAAGCCCATGCCTTACTACATCAAGGGCCAGTCGCTGATCAACAAGGCTACGGTCGACAAGGCCGGCAAGGTAGTCGCGCCTCCGGGCTGCGCGGCCGCTTACCAGAAGTTTCTGGAACTGGCTCCGGACAACCCGCTCGCTCCCGAGGTTCGCGCGCTGCTGCAGAGCATGGGCGAGACCATTAACACGAAGTACAAGGCACCGGGCAAGAAATAAGAGCAGAGTGTAGAGCGTAGAGTGAAGAGCGAAGAGAGGCCCTGACCGGTGTGTTGGGGCCTCTTGTTTTTGGAGGGTGCGTGGGCGAGCGGGTGTTGAGTTTTGAGCAGGCGCTGGCGGTGGTGCTGGAACAGGCGGCTGCCTTGCAGGGGTTGGGGCGCGAGACGGTGGAGCTGCTTGAGTCGGTGGGACGTGTGCTGGCGGAGGGTGTAGTGGCCGACCGCGATCAGCCGGGGTTTGATCGCTCGACACGGGACGGGTTCGCGGTGCGGGCTGTCGACTGCGGGCGGATGATGCGAGTTATGGGCTCGGTGCGGGCTGGCGAGAGTTGGAACGGGCCGCCGCTGGGGGAGGGTGAGGCGATCGAGATTATGACCGGCGCGCCGCTGCCCGCCGGGGCCGACGCCGTTGTGATGGTCGAGCACGTTGTGGTGAATGCGGGGGCGGTGACGCTGCTCGCAGGGCGCACTCTGCGTGCTGGCGAGAATGTCGTACCGCGCGGTGCAGAGGCTCGCGCCGGGGCTGGGGTGTTGCGGGCGGGGACTGTCATCGCGGCGGCTGAGATCGCCGTGGCGGCTAGTTGCGGGTGCTTGAGCCTTCCTGTGTTCGCGCGGCCGACGGTCGCAATTGTGTCGACGGGAGATGAGCTTGTAGAGCTCGACGAGCAGCCGGAGCCGGCGCAGATTCGTAACTCGAACAGCTATGCGCTCGCGGCGATGGTGCGTGCGGAAGGCGGGATGGCAGAGCGGCTAGCGGTTGCTCGGGATACACGTGAGGATGTTCGCGCGCGCATTTCCGAGGGACGGAAGAGCGATCTGCTGGTGCTATCTGGCGGCGTGTCGATGGGCAAGTACGACCTGGTGGAGGAGGTGCTGGCGGAGGTCGGGGCGGAGTTCTTTTTTACGGGAGCGTTGATTCAGCCGGGGAAGCCGGTGGTCTTTGGGCGCTTGCCAAGGGTGCCCAGGGCTAAAGCCCAGGTTCGAGGCGAGGATAGACGGGGGCCTGAAGGCCCCTTCTACTCCCCAAGGGCTGAGTGGGTTTATTTCTTCGGACTGCCCGGGAATCCTGTTTCTACGCAGGTGACGTTTGCTCTGTTTGTGGCTCCGCTGCTGCGGGCGCTGGCTGGGTGTTTGGATGTTGCGCCGAGGTTTGTGGAAGCGAAGCTTGCGGAGGATGTAAAGGGTGGGGCGAAGGTTGTCAGGTTTCTGCCCGCAGAGCTACACGGCGCGTGGGATGCGGTGACGGTGCGGGTTGTGGGCTGGCAGGGGTCGGGCGACGTGGCGGCGAACGCGCGCGGGAACTGCTATGCGGTGCTGCCGACGGGCGTTGATGACTTCAAAGTGGGCGAGACTGTGCGCGTGCTGCTGCGCTAGGATGGCGGGATGAGTGAGAAGCTGTCGCACTTTGATGAAGCTGGGCAGGCGCACATGGTCGACGTGAGTGCGAAGGTCGAGACGCGGCGGGAGGCTGTGGCTTCGGCGTTCGTCGAGTTGAATGAAGCTGTGCTGGCGGCGCTGCCGCAGAATCCCAAGGGCAATCCGCTGGAGGTGGCTCGGTTTGCGGGAATCCAGGCGGCGAAGCGGACGAGTGAGTTGATTCCGATGTGTCATCCGCTGGCGCTGTCTTTCGTCGACGTGCAGGCGAGTGTCGTTGCGGGCGGCGTGGCGATTACAGCGACAGCGGCTACCGTGGCTGGGACGGGGGTGGAGATGGAGGCGATGGTGGCGGCTTCGGTCGCCGCCCTTACGGTTTATGACATGACCAAGGCGCTCGACAAAGGCATACGCATCCGCGAAGTGGTGTTGCAGTCGAAGACCGGCGGCAAGAGTGGGGAGTATCGGCGTTAGACCGCTTCGGCCAGCGTGACGGCGAAGTAAGCGTTGGCGTCGTGGAGTGTCTGGTCGACTTTGAAGCCGGAGCCTGTGAGCAATTCCGCGAGGCTGGACTCGGTGAACTTGTAACTGTTTTCGGTGTGGATGGTTTCGCCCGCGGCGAAGCGGATGGCCGTACCGCCTACGTGGACGGTTTGGGCGGTGAGGCTTTCTAGATGCATCTCGATGCGTGAGGCTGCGGCGTTCCAGCGCGCGCGGTGGGCGAAGCAGTCGATGTTGAAGTTGGCGTCGAGCTCGCGATTGAGGCGGACGAGGACGTTCCTGTTGAAGGCCGCGGTGACACCGGCTGCGTCGTCGTAGGCGGTGATGAGGGTTTCGACGGTCTTGCCGTGGCCGGGGGCGAGGTCGGTGCCGAGCAGGAGAGAGTCCCCGGGCTGGAGGTGATCGCGGAGGTTGCGCAGGATTCCGAGGGCTTCCGACGGCGAGAAGTTGCCGATGCTGGAGCCGATGTAGAGCGCGAGGACGAGGTGGTCGTCGGGGCGCTCGATGGTGTAGCGGTCGGTGATGTAGTTGGCGACCTGCGGCGCGACAGTCATGCCGGGGATGGCTTCGGAGAGCGACGCGGCGGCTTCTTCGAGCGCGGTGGGGCTGATGTCGATGGGCTGGTAGAGCAGGCTGGGCTGCGCGGTGGCGAACTCGCGGAGCAGCACGCCGGTCTTGCTGGCGCTGCCGGCGCCGAGCTCGGCCACGGTGACGGCGGCGATCAGGTGTTGCGGGAGTGAGGGGGCGTGCTCGGCGAAAATGGCGCGCTCGGTGCGGGTGAGGTAGTACTCGGGGAGTTCGGTGATGGCCTCGAAAAGCTGGGAGCCGCGCTCGTCGTAGAAGAGCCACGGCGAGAGAGTTTTGGGCGTGGCGGTTAGGCCGGTGAGAGCTTCGGTGAGGACGGCTTCGGAGACGGTGTCGCGAGTGAGTGTGGGCATGGGTCCCTGTTGATGTGGGGTTGAGAGGGCTAGCTGGCGCCGTCGCGCGCGAGGCGGAGGCCGCTGAACTGCCAGCGCGTGCCGGGCGAGAAAAAGTTGCGATAGGTGGCGCGGATGTGGGTCTCCGGTGTGA
>CAZZYB010000215.1:0-6865 GCA_964658125.1 uncultured Acetobacteraceae bacterium
CTGCCGCTGTGAGTTGGCCTGCAAGAGCCGGCCCGCTTTATCGAGCGAGACGTGGTGCCGAATAGACGTAAACACGTCCAGCACTTCGCGCTCATACTGCGTGGCGTAACGGACACCGTTAGTCGCAACGATGGGCAGGCGAAGGCTTTCCGCAATGCGCACAGCGGCTTGATTGCGAACCTCCTCAGCGCGGTCACCGTGTCGTTGAAGCTCGACATAAACATTACTGCGCCCGAAAACTTCGACGAGTTGCTCAACACACAGGCGGCCCGCAACTTCTCCTCCAGCATGAATTGCAGCGGCGAGTGGGCCTTCATCGCCTCCGGTAAGGCAAAGCAAACCGTTTTGAAATTCAGCAAGATCAGCGAGACAGGCAGAGCCTTCGGATTTGCGAGGCTCACGCATCTTGAAGCGCGTAATAAGTTGACAAAGATTTTGGTAGCCAAGGCGCGATGTGCAGAGCAGAGGCAGTCGCACCGGCTGCACACTATGCTGATGAGGCAGCCACAACGGCGGCTGTAAACATTGTCCAAGATCACTCACCGCAACTTCCGCGCCGATATGTGCCCGCACGCCGTTAGCCTTCGCTGAGGAATGAAACCTCGCCGCACCATACAAGCCGTTGCGATCCAGCAGCGCCATCGCAGGCATCTGAACTTCTACGGCGGCACGAATCAGGCTTTCAGGCTGAGACGCTCCCTCAAGGAAGCTGAAGGCGCTGGACGCGTGAAGTTCGACATATTCAGGCTCAGTCATACAAAGCCTCAAGCTGCCATTGGTCGCGCAGAAGATCATGCGTGATGAGGCAGAGCAGCGTCTCGTCTGGAGTTGTTGAAGCACGGACATCCCACTCTTCGTGCGACCATACTCCCGAAGACCACCAGTCTCCACTCTTGCGCCAGGGACCATAAGCTTCCTGCACGGCGTAGCGCCTTCCGTGGAAAGAAAAGGCTGTAGGACGCTGCCCTTCCTGTTGCATGGAAAGGTTCACTGCTGGCCGGCAGCGACGCAACGCGACCGCATGTCGTGCGCCCATCCTCTTCTTCGGCGGGTTGGTAGGAACAATAAAGTGTTCCATCGCGAAGCTCTCAGGCCGATGCGCGTCCAGCAGTTTGGCGCGGCCTACACGCTCTTCTCCCACGAGCGCCGCAATGCGGGCAAGTGTTACGTCCAGACGCAATGGCTCGGGCAACTGTGGTGCAAAGAGACCAAGTTGTACCTTGCTGCGATCACCAGGCTCAGCATGAGCAAAAATACTCATCACACCGGCAGACGGAGGATGCGCCTGTAGATCAAGATGCAAAATTTTCAACAGGATTTCGCGTTGCAGGACGGGGAGAGCAGGCTTGATCGTGCGCTCGTGCTCCCCGCCTCCTTCAAGGCCGAGCTTTAGGGTGACACTCGCCAACGCAAAGGAGCGGTTTTGAGCGCGGGTGAGAAGCTGGTCGAGCATCGGGCCAAGAGCGAACAATAGCGAGTCAAGAAGTTCAACAGGCGCGTCGAAGGCGATGAACTCTTCCAGCGTGAATACTGGCTCTTCAGGAACCATGAGATGCGGATGCTCGCCGCGAGCCAAAAGCCGCAGCCGCTGGCCTTCCTGCCCTAAACGCACAACCAACTCAACCTCCGGCAGGCCTCCAAGATCACCGAGAGTCTGAAGACCCCATAGCGCTAGAGTGTCAGCTTGCTGCAAAGTCAGGTTGAGAGCCGAAAGCGGCAGATCGCGTAAGCGCTCTTTCTCATGTCCAGCCGGAATAATGAGGTGAGCCTTGCGTGCCGCAGGAGCAATACATACGGCGGTGTGAAGATTCGCGCTCGCCGCAAGCTGCACGTAAAAGTGAAGTGCGGTCAAGGCGCGCGCAATGCTCTTCATCGCTTGAACAGCAGGCCCAAAGAGGCTCGTCGTTCCGGTCATGTCCAACACCATCACGAAAGCCGTCGGCGACGATTTCTGCACCTCGATGCGTGGCGTGAATGCACCTGCAGCCTCAAGCAGAACGGCGCGTCCAATGCGTTCTTCCTCTTCAGAACGCCGAAGCACAGAAAGGCCGGTAAAGCTGTCCAGTTCAGCACGCGTCATACCCTGCATGACGCCGAGCCGGAAGGCCTGAGCGTTGGCGCTGCACACCTGCTCAAGTGGCGCGTCGCCTGCCAGCACGACGACGGGAGAGCGTGCAAGATCAGTCCTCAAACGAAGTAGAGCCTGTGTGGCAAACTCCGGCACATGGACGCAGACATACAGTGGTTCTTTTACTGTCCCTGTGCCCATGACGCCTCACTGAGCCACTGCCCAGGCCGCTCGGATTGTGGTGGCTTTCGGATTGGAATAACACGCTGCCTGCTCTCGTTCGAGCGGCTGCGTTCTGTGCTGGCGCAGTAGCGAATGCCGGTCATTACTTTGTTCTGAGCTACAAAGCTGCCTGATTGCAGGCGTACCACAAGTTCCGCACTGCTCCGAGCACAGGGATGCTGCGTCAGCAGGATTAGGCTGACGCGGGTGCGTTCACAGGCAGCGCGAAATCGAAACCATGTCGCCAATGGAATACGCCACGCAAACTCCGGCGGTGTGCTGCCTAAATCCAGCACAATAGCGCTGAACCCACCGCTTTGAAGCAACAGATCGGTCGCACGCAAAGCCTGATCGAGTGCCTGCCAGGGACCGCGGGATTCCACAGCCAGCGGTTTGCCTGATGGCAGGCTCGCAAAGCGCCGCGCTTGCGGCTCGGCACATCGAGGCAGAACGGCGAGATTGTCGCCGCGTCGTGGAGGCAAACGGTCGGAGTCGACCTGCTCTTCTCGATCTTCCGATCGCTGCGAGAGTGGGCGATTCGGCATACCTGGAGTGCCGATCGACTTCTTCTCCCGGCGAAGCTGCTGGTCGAAGAGCCCACCATGCGCGCTAAGCAGGGCACTGATGGCCTCAGGCATATCCCGCCCTTCAGAGCGCGGATGTGGACTGCCTCCACCAGTATGGCGAGACTGCGGTATCGAGACTCCCACAGGAGCTGAAACCTGCTGGTGGGCCTGGGACATCGTTTTTTGGATGAGTGGTCCACATCTCACCCATAACAGCCGCTCCAGATCCACCCCATTTGCCGTTACAGTCTCGGGATCAAGAACATCGGCAACATCAATCCACGCACAGACACTTCCGATTTGCGTAATGGCCGCCAGATACGCCAGGGTCGCCGCAGTCCGTCCCGAACAGGCTCCTCCCACAAACTCCGTAAGGACGCCAACAGGCAGTCCTCCATGCAGCAATTCGTCAATTTCCGAGATCCCGCAAGGCGTTCGTTCAGGTTCGCTCCTAGCGTGCGGCGAAAGTGCCGCCGGAACCCGGTCCCTGAGAGAAGATTCGATTTGACTGCGAAGAAGAGCGGCGGTTTTCAAGCAATTACACCTTCGCTTTATTTTCGCCTTTTAAGTTGTGATATTGTCAACAACTGTCGATAATCGCTACTACATCTCACAATGAAAACCGGTTTAAAACGAAGCAATCCACTCTATTATGAATGTCTTACCGCCTTTGAACTTAAATGCATCCGGGGAGATTTTGCCGCGACCGATCAAAACCTGGCACCCTTCGATTGCAGATTGGCCGACAGGCCTGGAGATCAATCCCGGCCTTCCGAAATCCGATAGCTCGCAATAAGTGGCAAGTGGTCTGAAGCGACCAGCGCCTGTCGCGACCGGAACAAATGCGCTTCACCCAAAGCAAGCGGCGGCTCATAATAATAAAAATCCAGCGACAACAAAGGCAGCATCCCAGGAAACGTTCGCGGAAAACCCAATCCATGCTGCGGCCGGAAAGTCTTGAAGCTTTTTTCCAGCAGCTTGGTCGTCAGTCCCCGCGTCCACTCATTAAAATCGCCAAGCACCAATCGCGGATACACCAACTCCGAGTGCCCAAGAACCTCAGCCCCAACCAGCCGCTCCGCCTGCGCGCGACGCTCCTGAAATCCCGTCCCCAGGTGCACGTTGAACACGTGAACCATCTGCCCGCTTCCCACATCGATGTCCGCCCGCAGCACACCCCGCTCTTCACGTTTGCGATGAGTCAGATCGTAGTTCCGCCAACTCACCAGCGGGAGCCGCGACAGCGTCATGTTTCCGTACTCCCCACCGCGCAGCTCTCGGTTCGACCCGAAGCACCACGCATACTCCGGCAGCGCTCTCGCAATCTCTCCAGCCTGATCGAAAACCCGCGTCCCCGCGGGTGCATGCACCACTTCCTGCAGGCAGATAACATCCGCATCCAGGTCCTTGATCACCCCAATAATGCGTTCCGGCGAAGTCTTCCTGTCCAGCCCACGGCACTTGTGGATGTTGTAAGTCGCCACGCGAAACTTCGTCACTGCTGCCGCTCGAAGATCCATCCCAACAGCTCCGGAGCGCGTTCGGTGAGCGGCCGCCGCGTCCACTCCTCCAGCGACACACGCCGGCTTTCGAGCAAATCAAGCGACGTATCCCGCTCCAACTGTCCAGCAAAATTCGCATCGCAAACAGCCAGATTCACCTCATCGTTGATCCCAAAAGAACGGTTATCAAAGTTAGTCGACCCCACCACCGCCCACAGCCCATCCACGCACATCACCTTCGCATGAATCATCGCCGGCTGATACTCGTACACCTCCGCGCCCGCCTTCAACAGCGGCCCATAACCCCCACGGCTCGTACTCCGCGTCACCAGATGATCGCTCTTTCGCCCCGGCACCAGGATCCGCATCTTCACCCCTCGCTCCTCGATCGCGCGGCAAAGCTCCCGCGTGAGGCTCTTGTCCGGCAGGAAGTAAGGAGTCGTAATCGAGATGCTCTCCTTCGCAGACGCGATCAACAGCTGAAACAGCACACGCGCCCGTGTCGAACCACCGATGGTCGGCGTGCTGTTCACCACCATCGCCGCCGTCTTCTGCTCACACACAATATTCGGAAAGTAGAGCTCGCCCGCCAATACCTCCCCGCGCGAAGCCAGCCAATTCTCCGCGAACGTCGCTTGCAGATTGGTCACCGCCTCGCCTTCCACGCGCACCATATTGTCCCGCCACCGCGGCTTTCCCTTCGCCCCATGGAACCACTGATCCGCCACCCCGGCCCCACCGATGAAAGCCACCGAACCGTCGACGATCATCAACTCACGGTGCGTGCGATTGCCCAGATGCGTCAACCGATACCACGTCGGACTGTTGTACCAACCCACCTTTCCGCCCGCGTCAAGCAGCGGCCGCAGATAGGACCGCGTCGTGCCGGCGCAGCCAAACGCATCCAGCGTCAGGTTCACTTGCACGCCCGCCCGCGCTCGCTCCGTCAACGCTTCGACATACTGATTCCCGATCTCGCCCTTCTGGAAAATGTAAGCTTCAAGGTTCACACTGCGACGGGCATTGCGTATCGCGTCCAGTTGGGCAGCATAAAAGCGCTCGCCATTCTTCAATATCTCGACTGTCCCCGTCCGATTAACCTTGGCATCGGCAAGCGATTCAATCAGGTTCAGAAACTCCGGAGAGTCGTTAGCCCCAAGCATGTTGCGATTCGTAATCTCGTATCGAGGAGAAGGCGCGAAGATCCCCGACAACAGGAATGCCAGCAGGAACACCGACGCAATAACGCCCGTAACGAACCATCCCGTCGGCACCGCAACAAACATCAGAATTGCACACACCATGATCGCCTTTCATTTCCACACTCATTGACCTGGAAGCCGCACTACACACCCGTCGATTTAGATGCCATTTTCGCCGATGTGACGGCTCTCCGCCGCCCGTGGAGTATCATTTTCGAGGTTGCAATCGGAGGAATAAGTAATGCGTATTGGGATGTTGACGGGGGGCGGAGATTGCCCCGGGCTGAACGCTGTAATTCGCGCAGTAGTGCGCAAGGGAATCCTGCATTACGGGGATGAGTTCGTCGGTTTCAGAGAAGGTTGGCGCGGTGTCCTCGACGACCGCACCATGGTCCTCGACCTCGAAACCACCAGCGGCATCCTGCATCGCGGTGGAACCATCCTGCGCTCTTCGCGCACGAACGTGAAGAAGATCGAAGGCGGCTTCGATCAATGCCTCAAGGTCATCCAGGGCCATAAGCTCGACGCGCTCATCGCCATGGGTGGAGACGACACGCAATCCATCTCCGTCGAACTCGCCAAGCGCGGCGTCAACTGCGTCGGCGTCCCCAAGACCATCGACAACGACCTCAGCGGCACCGACGCCTGCTTCGGTTTCGACACCGCCGTCACCATCGCCACCGAAGCCGTCGACCGCCTACACTCCACCACCGAAGCTCACAGCCGCGTTCAGGTTGTCGAAGTCATGGGCCGCGACGCCGGCTGGATCGCCGTCACTGCAGGCATCGCCGGAGGCGCGGACGTCATCCTCGCCCCCGAACTCCCCATCGACATCGACGACGTAGTTCGCCTCCTCAAAGCACGCTGGGAAAGCGGCAAACGCTTCGCCATCGTCGTAGTCGCAGAAGGCGCCAAACTCCCCGAGCACACCGGACAACTCACCGTCGGAACCAAGACAGATTCCTTCGGACACGCGCGCCTCAGCGGCATCGGCCAGGCCCTCGCCGAAGAGATCGAAAAGCGGACTGGCTACGAAACCCGCAGCGTCAACCTCGGCCACACGCAGCGCGGCGGCACTCCCACAGCCTTCGACCGCATGCTCGCCACACGCTACGGCCTCGCCGCAATCGACCTGGTCCACGCCGGAAAATTCGGCCGCCTCGTAGTGCTCAAGGGAACGCAGATTTCCGACATC
This sequence comes from uncultured Acetobacteraceae bacterium, assembly GCA_964658125.1. Taxonomy (GTDB): domain Bacteria; phylum Acidobacteriota; class Terriglobia; order Terriglobales; family Acidobacteriaceae; genus Granulicella. Next base: position 6,756 of record CAZZYB010000215.1, read on the forward strand.
CCACTGGCAGACGCCATAGCCAAAAACAGGACCGTAGGTGAGGACCTCTTCGCCGCCGTCCGAGGCCTGCAGCCAAAGCCCTGAAGAGGATGCTGAAAAGTCTCGTGAAG
>CAZZYB010000216.1:0-6858 GCA_964658125.1 uncultured Acetobacteraceae bacterium
ATGGTGCGCTTTATAACCCTAACGGGATCGACATTGAAGCGCTGTTGCAATACAAAGCCAAGCATGGGACGATTCATGGTTTTACCGAAGCGGAGGCGGCCGATAAGGACGACCTGCTGACGCGGCCTTGCGAGATTCTGATCCCGGCGGCGACAGAGAACGTGATTACGAGCCGCAACGCCGATCGCATCCGCGCGAAGATTCTTGCCGAGGGAGCGAATGGGCCGACGACTACTGTGGCCGATGAGATTCTCGCGGATAAGGGAGTGTTTGTGATCCCGGACATTCTGGCGAATGCCGGCGGAGTGACGACCAGCTACTTTGAGTGGGTGCAGGATCGGATGGGCTACTTCTGGACAGAAGCTGAAGTGAACCAGCGGTTGGAACGGATCATGATCGACAGCTTTGACGATGTGGTGCAGTACGCGCTGACGCACGATGTGAATAATCGGACGGCGGCTTATATGCTGGCAATCGATCGCGTGGCTTATACGACCAAGCAGCGGGGGATGTACGCGTAAGAACAGGAAGTAGGAAGGAGGAAATAGGAAGTACCCTTGCTATTTCCTATTCGCTACTTCCTACTTCGTGTTCTACAGGTGGGCTGTCATCTGGATGGTTTGCGTTGCGGTGGCTGCCGTTGGGGTGGTGGATGTAGCGGTTACGGTGAAACTGTAGTTGCCGGGGTAGACGCCGAGGTCGGTGCAGTTGCCGCAACCTATGGTGGCGGGCAGGATGCAGAGGGCTAGCGTCAGGGTGATTGCGGTGATGAGCTTGCGGCGGCGGCGCAGGAGCAGGATGAGACCGCTTGATGCGAGCAGGCCTAGCCAGCTGCTGGAGCCGCTGGAGACGAAGTAGGGTGTGGTGTTATTGCAGTCGTGGGGGGCTGTGGCTGAGACTGCCAGTTGCGTCGAGCCGCCGCCTGCGGGGATGGTCGTCAGGGTGAAGGCGCAGGTTACTCCGCGGGGGAGATTGCTGCACGACAAGGTGACGGGTTGATTGAAGCCGTTCAGTGCGGTGATGGTGGCGAGAGCTACCGCCGAGTTGCCGATAGGAACGGAGAGCGTGGTCGGCGTCACCGTGAGGGTGAAGCTTCCGGCTACGATGGCATTGACCTGCTGGACAAGGGTGCCGGCGCTCGAGAGGTAGGCCGGCGTGCTGCCGGTGGGGCTGCCGGAGTAGGACGCGGCGATGATGTGGCTTCCTGCGGCGAGCGAGTTGGAGCTGATGGTGGCGATGCCTTGGGAATTGAGGGTAACCGTGCTGAGGAAGACGCCGTCCACGGTGAAGGTGATCGATCCGGCGGGCGTGGCCTGACCGACCACTGCACCCGCGCTGAGAGACGCGGTGAACGTGACGGATTGGCCCACGTTTGAGGGGTTGATGCTGGAGGTCAGCGTCGTTGTGGTGGGAACGGGTGGGATTACCTGCGCCGTGATGACTTGTTGCAGAACGGTGGTGGTGGAGGGGTTGAAGTCCAGCGACGCGGCGAGCGTGGCCGTGATGGGGTGGGTTCCGACGGCGAGGGTGGAGGTAGTCAGCGTGGCGATGCCGGCGGGGGTAAGCGTGGCGGTGCCGATAGAGATTGCGCCGTCGAAGAACGTGACCTGGCCGGTGGGAGTGGTGAGGGGAGCTGTGAAGGTGGCGGTAAAGGTGACCGGCTGGTTGACGGGCGCGGGGTTCAGCGAGGAAGTGAGGGTGCCCTGGGTGTTGGCGGCGAGGATCACGACGGTATAGTCGGGCGACCGGGAGCTGGAGTAGTACGCGTTGCCGGAGTACATGGCGCTGAGGGTGTAGGTGCCGGGATGATAGCCTGCGCCAGTGGTGGCGGGGCAGGTCTGGGTCTGGCCGCTGATGTAGGGGAGGACGCAGACGCTGACGCCGTCGATGAAGAAGGCGAGGGTGCCGCCATCAAGGGGCTGAGTGTCGGCGGGGTCGACCGGGCTGGCGTGGCCGACGGCGACGTTGCCGATGATGTCTCCGTAGAAGATCGGCGTGACGATGTTGGTCATGTCGGTTTCGGTGGGGAGAAGGATGTCGAGCGGGGTTGTGGCTGGCAGCAGGACGGTGATGCCGCCGGTGTTGACTTCGGCGTTGGCGGCCAGCGTGCCGCGGTTGATGGCGGGGTTGGTGATGACGGCTCCGCCGTTGGCGGTGACGAGGACATTGTGGGCATTCACAGGGTAAGAGGCAATGCCGTTGATGCCCATGCCGGCGAGGTAATGCTGCTCCGCGCCGAACTGACGCGTGGCCCCATCCCAGGGCCGAACGGCGAGGAGGTAGCCGTCGGAGAGAATGAGCTCCTGTTTGCCATCGCCATTGAGGTCCGCGAGGGTGGCCTGATAGTAGTTGCGCGGCTCGATGAGACTGATTGGAGGCGTGGTGAAGGACCCTGAGCTGTCGCCAAAGTAGATGTTGATCTGGTTTGGAGTGGCAGCCGTCGGGTGGGCTGGGTCGGAGGCGAGGTTGTGGTAGATGGCGATGAGGTCGCCGAAGCCGTCGCCGTCGAGGTCTGCGAAGAGGAGAGCCGACGGAAAGAGGCCTGTGGCAGGGAGGTTTCCGGTTGAGTCCGGGATAGCGACGCCGGCGGGCGCGGGGAGGATGGTGGGTGCGAGGAAGCTTCCACTGCCGTTGTTTTTGTAGACGTAGAGAGCACCGTTGAGTTCGCAGACGATGTCCTCCTTGCTGACGTAGTTGATGCCGAGGGTCAGGTATCCGGGGACGACTAGATTGTAGGGCGAGCTGGTTGAATTGGCGATGAACGGGGGGGCGGGAATGGTGGTGGAGCGGGAGGCGATGCTGAACGAGCCACAGACGTTGGTGTCGAAGTTGAGGACGTGGACTACGCCATCGGTGTTGAAGGTCGCGATGGAGGAGGGGCCGATGTGGCTGCTGCCGGTCGGGTCGGCTACTACGGGAGCTGTAAAGGTGCGGTCGCCGTTGCCGTAGAAAAGGGTGATGCCGGCGGTGTCGGTAGAGGGCTTGCCGTTTTTCGTTACCGCGAGGTCGAGGATGTTGTCGCTGTCGAGATAGGACTGAACGGCCGAGGACCATTGAGTGCGGGTGCCGTTGGTCTGCGGTGCACCGGCGGGCCAGGGTGGGGTGGTGATGGAAAAACCGCCTTTGTCATCGCCCGAGAGGATCTGGAACTGGGGAATGCCGGTGGCGACTGCGGCGTCAACGAAGCCGGTGACGGGAATGGTTTTGCTGGTGAAGCGGCCGAGGGCGAGCGAGTAGGCAGGCTGTCCAGCGGCATAGGACCGCGAGGTCTGGAAGCTGCCGTCGGCGTTGCCGTAGAGGATGGCGATGCCTTCGGGGGAGTCGACAGCGAGGTCGAGGTGGCCGTCGCTGTTGAAGTCGGCGAGGGCGTAGCTGGAGCGGCCCGGGCCGGCGTTGTAAATGCCGAGGAGTTTGTAACTGGGCGTGGTGGCGGATTGGCCGAGGAGGACGCTGATGCCTGCAGGGGTGGAGGTGATGATGTCGGGGATGTGGTCGCCGTTGAGGTCGGCTATGGCAATGAGGTGGCCGCCGTTGCCGGTGGTGCCGTCCTGCGCGCCGGTGAGGGGGATGGCGGTAGCTGAGAATCCTGCGGAGGTTCCGGGGAAGTACGAGAGAGCACCGTTGGCGCCTTCGACGACGAGGTCTGGGATCGTGTCGCCGTCGATGTCTGCGAGGAGGGAGCTATAGAACGGACCGGGGCTCGCGGAAGAGGAGTAGGCAGCGCGGTTTCCGGGGAACGAGACAAAGATGTCGACGGTTTTGCCGTAAGGAGTGACGACGAGGTCGCTGACACCGTCGCGGTTGATGTCGACGACCTGGAGCGTTCCGCCGCCGTTGGGACCTGGGCGCGTCTGATAAAAACTGTTGAAGTAGAAGGCGTCGATGCCTAGTGGATTGGCGGCGTCGACGGCGAACAGGAGGTCGGCACCGCCGGACCGTACCGGAGCTGCGATGACGGAGACTACCTGCGGGATATTCGGTTCCCCGAGGGTGATGTGGCCCACAAAGGGACCCAGGAAGGTCCCGTCACCCTTCCCGTAGGCGAAACCGGCGGTGAGGCTCGTGCTGTTGTTGCCGCTGACGACGACCCATCCGATGTCGACGTGGAGGTCGCGCGTGGTGCTGGGGTCGAAGTCGCTGGGGACGGAGTCGAAGTGGCCGATGGCGAGGGCGGTTCCTGCAGTGGCAAGGGTCGCACCGGCGCGGAAGGTGCCATCGCCGTTGTTGAGCAGGATGTGGGTGGTGGAGGCGTAGGGGGTTGCGCCGGCGTCAATATAGATGAGGTCGGGCTTGCCGTCTTCGTTGACATCCGCGGAATAGACGGCAGCCGGCCAGTTGCCGGTGGGGATAACGGCAGGTTGCGAGACTTGCTGAGCGTGCGCAAGGCCAGCGAAGGCTATGACGACAAGAGCTGAGAGGGAACGGAGCAAAACTGGGGCCTTAGCACGCATAGATGAATTCGCGACTTAGAGGGAAGGTATTCGTAATGCCTGATGGATGTAAAGGTGCCTAACGATGGGCTGCGACGATGATGGACGCTGACCGGGATGGCGTGGCTGTGTCAAAATGCTATTGTTGCCCCACGGGTGCCGCATTGAATCTTCCTAACTCCATCACGCTGAGCCGGATTGCAAGCGTTCCGCTGCTCATCTGGGCTTTATCGCCCAGGTTCCCTGTACAAGGGACGCATGGGGAGCAGGAAATTTTTGCCTCCGCGATCTTCATTGTCGCGTCGATTACGGACGGCGTCGATGGCTATCTGGCTCGGAGGCGGGGCCAAATTACCACTTTGGGCATACTGCTGGACCCGCTGGCCGACAAACTGATGGTGACGGCAGCGTTCATCTGCCTGGTTTCCTATACCCCAGGGCTGGTGAAGCCGTGGATTGCTGTGCTGGTGATCGGCCGCGAGTTCCTGGTGAATGGGCTGCGGTCGATCGCGGCGAGTGAGGGCTTCACCATTGAAGCCAGCGAGATCGGGAAGCTCAAGACGGTGATCCAGATTGTGTCGGTGGTGGCGGCGATCCTGGCGCATCGCTGGGATTACTGGTTGATCGGCGACTACCAGTTTCCCGTGCGACTGACAGCGCTGGTCGCGATCTACTGGATGACGTGCGTGTCGATCGTGTCGGCGGTGGATTATTTTGTGGGGTTCTGGAAGAAGATCGATCACGCGAGCGGACGGCGGCGGAAGCGGAGTCTGGTGTTGAGCCGGAAGAAGCGGGAAGCTTCTTCGCCTAGCGTTTAGTGCTAAGCAACGCAACAACGCCCCGGGCTGGCCGGGGCGTTGTTGTTGGTGTGATAAGCGCTTACGCGTGTGTGGTGGTGTGGGTGCTGCTGGCGTTGTGGCGGTGGACGAAGTGGTACGGCGGCCAGGGGCCCGAGAGTTGCATGGCGCAGTCCTTCATCTGGAGGGACGCAGAGCTGTACTTGTTCTGGTAGCGCTCGATGGTCTTCTTTTCAACGAGGTGGGCGATGTCCAACAGCATCTTGCCCGACTCCATGCGTTTGCAGGTGATCTCCTCGGCTACGGGGAGGAACATGCGGTGCATCTGGACTGACAGGGCGCGGGCGCGGGATTGGCGCTCGCGTTGGCGGCTGGCTGACTCGCGCAGGTTGGAAAGATAGAGCTGGCCGGAGCCGCCGCTGGGCCGATAGTCGGCGTCGCGGGGGGTTGCGACTACATCATCGACGAGCACCTTGAGGTGCATCTCGGCCATGCCGCGCAGGCGCTCGACGTTGGCCATGAAGTGACGCTGGTTGGAACGAACGGAGCGGCGCAGAGCGTCGTCGTCGTCGAAGGTGGTACCGAAGCGGAAGGGTAAAACTGTGGACTGCGCAAAACAGCCCGAGATGACTCGGGCGTGGTCGCGGGCTGCGTTCTGTGCACCGGCGCCGGATAGAAGAGCGGCGTCCTCCGGCATGTGTTCGGAAACGACTACGGCAAGATCGGCTGCGGGAAAGAGGAAAGTCTGATTTCCAAATAGGCCGGTGACTCCAGTGAGAGGCATCGGGCGACGGTGACGGGAAAGCTCGGGAAAAGCACTACGTTCTGCGATGCAGTAGGCATACCATGCCATAAGTTGTTCGCTCCAAGACGTTGTGGGAGTCTTTGCTCCCAGACAAGTAAGTGTTTGCTTAACTACTGAACGTCAGCCTGAAAAACGAGCGCGGCGCTACCTGGCGCGTGACCTGAAAACTGTGCACTGTACCGATGGCGAAACGGATAGTAAGCCCATGAAGATACGTTTGGCAACAACTTCCGCAGATATAGTTCGAGGTTCGAAGACTCGGCGCGCAAACGTTATTCAAGTGGATAACAGGCAGGTTCAGGTGTCCGCGCGGGCCGAGTCGCGAATGGTCAGGGGTTTCGGGAGGGTTCTGCTGATAGACTAAAGGGATGCGCGGCGGTGGGGCGCGGCGACATATCTGACAGGAATTTGAAGGACGGACCGATTCGTGGACAACGCGACCAAGCGTGAACTGAAACAACCTGACCAATTTATTACTGCCACCACTCATGGACTTGAATGGGCAAACCAGAACCGGCGCTCGGCGATCACAACGGCTGCAATTCTGCTGCTGGTGATCCTGGCGGTGGTGGGCGGATTTGCGTACTACAGCCACCGCTCCGACCTGGCCAATGCGGCGCTGGGCGATGCGATGCACACGTACCAGACTCCGGTAGCGACACCAGGACAGCAACTGCCTCCGGGAACGAAGACCTATAGCAGCGTGCAGGAACGCGCGGCTGCGTCGAATGGCCAGTTTCTGGCCGTGGCGAACCAGTTTGGCATGACCAAGGACGGCAAGGTGGCACGTTACTTCGCCGGTCTGACATACATGGAAGAAGGACAG
>CAZZYB010000217.1:0-6126 GCA_964658125.1 uncultured Acetobacteraceae bacterium
ATATCCGTGTCCAATGTTATTGACCTCTTCGCGATGCTGCAGGCCTCCCCATTGAATACAGAAGTCGTGAGCTAGCCCATTTCGGAAGAAACGGTAAAACTGAGCTGCCGCAGATTGTGCTGGCCGATTCCGACCATTTGCGGTTGGATCGTGAAGCACGAAGCCTGCTTGCGCGAACGTCGGCATGTAGAGATCTACGAAGGCAACGAACTTGGACTGATCATCACCGCGGCTCATAAAATCTGCAAATGACGAAATTGCGGCTCCGGTCAAGTTCATCACACAGAGCCAGATGTAGCAGTCGGCGCGCTCTTGAGCGAGTAGGCGGGTGAACGGTGCTAGGAATACGAGTTCAAAGCGAAACTTGAACCACGCAACGCGACCGTCGTAGTTTAAGTGGTGAAGAGCGACGGCATCCCGCCCTGGGAAGCCTGAGAATTCGAGACCCTGTATCTGCACTGGACTCCAATCGTTGCGCGACGAATATATCATGAGCTAGAAGTCTGCGTAATGCCAAGGAATGCGCAGCGTCTACCTAAGGACGCCGCTGCTAGAATTTGGCGATGAAAGGTTCCGAACAGCAGACATCCTTCTTCACGAACGAGCGCATTGCCCTGTTTTCCCTTATCTTCGCGATCTTGTCTTTTGGAGTGGCTGTTGTTGCGTATGTCCGGCCACCGGATCCGGCGCATCCTCTCCGCTTCGACTGGCTATCCAGAACGGTTTCCGTTCCGCTGTGGCTCCTCGGCGTCGTCATCGTAGGCATCGCGTCCGCGACTCGTGCGATGTTCCGTCCACGACTCGTGAAGTCCGTTGATGAGATCAAGCGAGTCTCGCAAGGGCCTGTACCGTCGACAATTGCGACATCGACACACACTCTCGGGGCACCAGCCCCGGCAAATGACCAGACGGTTGACCCGCCTTTTGTCGAAAATGGAAGAGGCAACGGTGATGAAACGTTCGAAATGCAATCTCCGGACCACTACTCAGCCCGTATCCAGAAGCACAGCTGGGAGAAGACGCGTGGGCTTGCCATCATCATTTCCAACGAGAGGTTGTCTTGGATCGCAAAATACAAGATCACCATCCACACAGCACAAAGTTTTGATTACAGACACCAGGAGTACCGAGATGGCTTAGCATTCAAGCCGGTGATCATCCAAAAGCCCGTTCAGATCGAACCTTCTGGGATAGGCAAGGCTATCTGGCTTCTGCGAAGTGATGGCAGTAAGGACGGTCTTTACGTTGGTGAAGACAACGTCGCGCCGCTCAAGTGGCCTGCTGGCGATCTATCCACCACGCATAAGTGGAAATTTACAGCGACGGTCTATGCAGAGGCTATCACCCAGCCGACCAGCGAAATGCGTGCTCTGACTCCGATAGATTTCGGTTTCTCTGTTATGTGGGACACTGTCAACCGTGACTTCTCTCTAGATAAAATCTATTCATACCAGCAGCTGCCCTGACTGCTGGCCGACAGCCTGGAAATGGCAAGATCGCGGTGAAAGGTCCCGCTGCTGAGAGAGCGATTTCTTATCAGCGAGGCCAGTTCACAGGCTAGAGTGGCATAGGGTTTCGGTGCTCAGCGAGCCTCTCATTGGGATCGCCGAGGGATCCTGAAAAAGGGCTCGAAGGTCTTCATTGAGGGGCGCCTTGAAACTGGTAGTGGACCGATAATGATGGCATCGAGAAGTTCAGCACGGAAGTTGTCCTGCGCTCGTTCCGCGGCGAAATAACGATGCTGGATAGCGCAAAGACGGGAAACGGTGAGCCATCCGTTGAGCGTGAGCATAGCGGGGTACGCATCACTCAGGTCCATAACTTGGATGACAACATCCCTTTTAGAACCGAACTCTTGACTCCCGTTCTGATTCGTAGCTTAGTGCCCGTGGTCAACCAGCCGCGGGTAACAAATGAAGTCTGCTTCAAATGCCAACGCCAACCTTCCGCGTCGGCGAACTTGAGATAACTTTCTTTTTTGGGGCGCGCTGGGCTGCGCACTTCTCACAGCGTTTCGCACCCTGAGTACGGCATCGGCAGGGACGACCTGCAGAGGCAGCAGATCTTGCGACCATCCGCATCCGTGTCGTCCATGCTCGCTCACCGCCCATGCGTTAATTCTAGGTGACAGTAAGGCGAACATCTCAACGGTAGTCAGGAAGCCTTGTGGGCCGAAGTGTTACGATATTCGCACCTGCAAATTGCACTATTTCTCAGTCATATATGCCTAAGCTCGATATCGAATTCGAAATCACCGGTCTGAAGCTCAAGATCAAGGGCGAGAGCGACGGCGCAACCGGCCAGGTCGCCGACTTGCAGCGCCAGATTGCGGGTCTCGTGGGCACGATCAACAGCCTCACTCAGCAGGCCACGCAGCCAAGCCTTCCAGCGGAGACGCCGACTGGCGCCACCCAAAAGCTGATCGAAGCGCCGCCGGCCGACAAAAGGTCTGGCAGCCGCAAGGCTGGAGGCCGCAAAGCGTCGGGCGCACCACGGCCCAAAGCAGAACCCGTCGCGATGAAACATGACGCCGAGAAGTATGGCTTTCCCAAGCAGGCCTGGTCGACCGCTCAGAAGGCTATGTGGATGCTTCACATGCTCGCCGAGAGCGGTGACACAAAAGAATTTACGGCCGCACAGATTTCGTCGACGTTCAACAAGCATTTCAAATCCTTCGGCGAAATCCGACCGCAGAACGTCCTTCGTGATCTTGGCAGCGCCAAGGGCAAGAATGGGACTGTAAACAGCGATGCCTCGCACGACCCTATGACGTGGTTTCTATTGGAGGCCGCAAAGCCCCACATCGCGACGCTCATTGTCGAGGCGAAAGGTGCTCCCGCTGAGTGACCTCGCCAAGTTCATCGAGCTGTCTGAACTCGCAAACCACACTGAGCTCGAAAAGGCCTGCCTGCTCGCGTACTACCACCTGAAAAGAGAGGCTGTCGAAGAATTCACGGCCAAGGACTATGTTACTTGGATCGACGGCCATAACTTCAGCGTGCCGAACGTTACGCGCCTCACAGAGAAGCTGAAGGCCAGCCCCTGCACCATCAAAGGCTCAAAGGCCGGTATCTTCCGCCTGAAGCACGATTACCTGAAGCAGATGGACGCGAAGTTCCCGCAACTTGCGGTAAAGTCACAGGACATCGTTGACGACGGCACTATCTTGCCGCCCGTTCTCTACGACAAGACCCGCGGCTACATCGAGAGCTTGGCCAAGCAGATCAATGTCTCGTATGAGAACAATGCCTTCGACGGATGCGCCGTGTTGATGCGTCGGCTTGAGGAGGTCCTGCTCATCATGTCGTATGAAAAGCTTGGCATTCAGGCGGCAATCAAGGACCCGACGACCGACACATACCTTATGCTGGAGCGGATCGTCACGAACGCCGCGGGCAACGCCACCCTAAACCTGTCGCGCAACGCCAGGACCGACATCGACGCCTTTCGCGAACTCGGCAACTATTCGGCGCACAAGATCACATACCTGTGCCGCCGCGAGTACATCAACGAGAAGGTCGACAAATACCGGGCTCTCGTCGATGAGCTGCTACACAAGGCCGGGCTGCGCACGTAATGCGTCGCGAACATAGTGCCAACCACGAGCCGACGCCATCGGCAGCTGTAGTCCTACGTGATCCTACAGCGCAGTCGGCCTAAGCCGTGAGCCGCCAGTCACTTACGTTGATTCCAAACCGCTTAGGCTATCCGGTAGGCGGCCCTTGTTCTGCTGGCTGCAGAGATCTCCAAGATTCTTGCGTTCCATCTCACAATGGTGCCAGCAACCATCGGACCTGGCCTGCCGGCTGCCCGTCTCTGGGTGCCCGTTTTTCTGCAGTACAAACGAAGCTTTGACGAAATTCTCAGCGCGAGAGGGATCAGTCAAGATTGAATCAATAGGTGCCTCGCGGCTATATCAAGGAGTCGGCTTGATTCCCAGTTCCGAGTGCAAATGGAAAGAACGTCCAATGACTCATAACAGGGCTCTCCTGTGGTGACAAGTCCTGATTAAATAACGCTCACTTGAGTTGTGCTCGCAATGAATGCGAAATCGCCGAGTCACTGACCGAGGCCGGATTACTACCGATATGTCGGCTTCTCGTCAGCGATCTGTCATCGGGAACAATAGCATCTATTGCGACACAAACGTATAGGGATGAAATAGCTCAAGCCACGGTATTGCGATTCGCTTTTGTCGACCTTTCAAGGCGGTCCCCGATGAGTATTGGGCGTGCGCCGATTCAAGTTTTCACTACCCTTCCAAGCGCAAATTACACGTAGAAATCAAGCGTTCGTAGCGTCTTCATGGCACCAGTGGGTGCAAAAGACTGCCTGATTCCCTGGAAGATCAGGTTCAAAGTTGCCGTCCATGCTCCGGCTTCGCAACTGCTCAACAGATGCGATGCCTTTGCAGTGTTCGCACCCTCCAAAGATGACGCAAAACTCGGCCGTGGCGACTACCAGTTCCTCGCCCGGCTCAGGTTCCCAATCTTCGAAATAGGGTTCGTCGGCCATTTTGATTTAGATGCCCGATTCGCGTGTGACCTTTCGGGGATCTTTATCCTCCCGCATCCCGATGAACTTGATATGGCGTACATGGTGGGAGCCCGTCCATTCGAGAAAATCGAACCGCGCAACAAGTTCCGGCCTCACCCAAATACACTCTTTCATTTTCTCTGGCGTAAGTCCCTGTCCCCACCGCCCACTCTGGGCTTCTGGAAGATTCACAAAAGGGCACTGAGTCGTAGTGAGTGGCTTCAAGAGCCTGAACAGATCCCTTCTGGAGGCGGGTACAAATCCAGCGCGCACCCGGGCGACATAGACCAGTTGAGGCGGTTGCGAAACGTACTGTCGCCGACTAGGAGGAAGTGCTTTACGGTCAGCCGCACTGAGTGGGGGGGCAGGCTGGTAATACCCGACTATAACCGAATCAAATCCGTTGCTCCCGGGCGTGAAGCCCCCGATCACGAACTCCTGCCCGACATTCAGGCGCATTTTGACCCAGGAGCCGCTGCGCTTGCCAGGTTCATATTTCCGATCCAGGCGCTTTGCGACAACTCCTTCGCCGCCGAGACGTTTGACAGCCGCAGCGAAGTCCGTAGCAGGACCAGGGAAGTTGTCGCAGAGTTGCGCATGCATCGATGGAATGTAGGCCACGTCGAGGATCGAGATGCGATCTCGCAATGGCATTGCTTTCGTGTCTTCTCCGGCTTGGGTGAGAACATCGAAGGCGTAGAACACGACCGGCGATTCAGCGTCGGCATTTTGGAGTGCGTTGAAGCTTGGCCGACCGTCTACATCAAGCGCCACTAGTTCACCATCGATCACGGTATCCACATCGATCGCGTGCATGATCGCATCGACTACAAGTGGAAAGCGCTTAGTCAAGTCTTTTCCATTCCTCGAGAGAAGGCGCACCCCACGCACGTCTCGAATCGCTTGAGCGCGATAGCCATCGAGTTTCAGCTCGTAGACCCATTCAGGACCTTCTGGCAGACGAGCGACCGCCAGGCACTCCATTGGCTCCGTAAAGGCGAGTCCTGGCATGAGCGATTTGATGCCCGAAAACGACCATCTGACAGCAACTTGCATCTCAAATTCCGGAGGCAATCATGTCAACAGGCAAACATTATTTCATCGAAGAAAACGAGGCAGGGAAGTTCGCGGTTCGTGCCAAGGGATCGGAGCGCGCGAGCCGACTCCTCGATACTCAGAAGCAAGCGGAGGCAACGGTTAAGCAGTTCAATCCCGACGATAAGCCCGATGTCGAACGCGTACGAAATACCAAGACCGGGGGCCGGGATCAGTGGCGGAAAAGCTAGGATTTCCGCCGCCTCGATGTCCAGTATGACCATCAGGACCCGAGCCTGTTTGAATATTTTCAGATCTTCGGGACGGCCATAAGAAGAGTCCGAGCATAAAGCAGCGTGCTGGCATAGCCGCAGTTCCGGACGCCCGTGAAGTCGCGATGGGCAGGATCTCAATCGCTGTAACGCCGGGTCTCACGAGGTGATCGAGCGTTTCGATTGCAGCGAGAATTGTGTCTTGGGTGGTGAAGGCCCTAAGCGAAGTTGATAAAGCACAGCCTCAGTCCATGGCCGGCCTCTCCACTCGTCATCGGTCCAC
>CAZZYB010000217.1:6136-6838 GCA_964658125.1 uncultured Acetobacteraceae bacterium
ACTGGTGCGATGCAACTGAACGTTGTCGGAGATCCGGCCACGAATGACGGCCATGTCCGGAAGCTTTGTTGCTCTCCTCGGACGGGTGTACGTCCAGGCCAACCTGGCGATCATCGCGCCACCAGGGACAGGCCGCTTGCGTCCCCGATAAGCTCTAAGCGCCGCGCCGTTGCCCAGAACTTCGCGAATGTCATTGGGGCTGCCGGGCTAACGTGCAACGGAAATGAGTTTTCAATAGTGGTCTGCCTGCGGAATCTCCATATTCTTCATCGCCGTTGCCTCCGCGCTGACGATCCTCGGTGCAGGAACCCGAAGGCCGACGGTCAGACCAGTAAGGCTGCCGCAGCGAGCAGGAGCAAGAATAGCTTCATAGACAATCACCTTGAAGTTTGTAGCGTAAGCGCATCGTCGCCATCATTTCATGGCATCTTCGATTAGCCGCTGGGAAACTTCCCAGAGCCTTGCGGCATTGCCTGGTTCGAGAGCGTAGGCGGCATACCCACCGGTGAAGTCGGTCGGGCGCTTCGCAACTTGTGTCGCTTCGTTGCAGTCCTCGAAGTATCTACCGCTTATGCCACTTAGCAGAGGCGATGCTGCCAATAGCACAGTTGTCGCCGCGCCCTGCTCGGGCGTCTTGCGTCGGTCGACGGGGGTCTTCAGGCCGCCGGTATGCTTCTGCAATCCGGTGGCAATGGCCCCGGG